>JAQBOY010000130.1 GCA_028287805.1 Mucilaginibacter sp. | reverse complement strand
ATGCCTTCAATTTCAAGGTATGCCGGACCTGAAATAATTTGCTTTTTTTCGCCTATACCCCGTGTAATTACCACACCAAAGTCAGGGTCGGGCTTATCGCAGGTAGTAAAAATTATATTCCGATAAGCAACTTCCGATTCATTGAGTTTTTTCACCTCCCCATGAGTTATATAATTTTCCTGCTGTTTTGTTGAAGGGTTCCAGATATGGCCTTTTTTGGTTTCGTAATTAAATATCAGCGAATCAGATGTAAGCGGTTCGTCATTTTTTTGCTTTGAAATAGGGCGCCCTACATAGCGTTTGGTTTTGGGATCATAACTCCCCTTGGCAAACAACAGGTGACTTTTTTTATCAACCCGGATATAATCAGCATCAAGTTCAAAATCAGTATAGGTAACCCTTGCTTTCCCGTATAAATAAATAATATTACCATCAGTAATAGTTGAATCTTCGGCAACTGTTTTAACCTCTGATTCCATCCCTCCCTGGTTCTTTTTTGTGGTATCATTAGGTGCAACTGCAGATTTTGTATTTGTAGTTGTTGAAGTTTTATTACCTTTAAGGGGCTTTTTACCTTTTTTTATAGTATCACGCTTAATAATAGTATCTATTATTGATGATATTGGTTTATAGCTACTAACTTTGCTTTTACTGTCAGCAGTTATCGCATTCAACAATAAAATAATTGCAAGCAGAAAAAATAAGGTTGTAAATTTCAAAATTGGTTATGAATATTAATTTTGCAGATATAAGTTAACAGCGTTCAAAAATAATGAAAATTAAGGCATTGAAAAGATTGATTTGTGGTTTATTGGTATTACTAACATGTTTTTCGTTATTCTCGTTCAAATCAACCCCTCCGGCAAAAAAAGATACACTGATAAATAGTGGCTTTAAACTCAAAACCATTATTGTAGATGCCGGCCATGGGGGGAAACCTTCAGGTACGCCAGGTCATTTTTCTCATGGTGCATCAGGCTCCTTTTCGTCTGAGAGAAATGTAACGCTTGCAATTGCATTAAAATTGCAAAATGCGATAGAAAAAGATCTGGCAGGTGTAAAGGTTGTTCTGACACGCAGTACCGAGGATGATGTTGCATGGGAAAGGCGTGCAGATATAGCTAATGAAAATAAAGGGAACCTTTTTATTTCAATACACTGTAATTCGCTTTCAAATAAATACATACACGAAAGGATTGGCACTAAACATCATAAACCTGTTTACAAAACAATTGAGGTTCCTGATCATTCAGGAAAAGGTGTATTATTGCTTGTTTACGGTTTTCATCGTTCTAAAGAGGAAGAAAATGCAATTAAACATAATCAAATAGAAGAGGATTCTGAATTAGATACAGCGGTAGACCCCAATGACCCCGAAACCGCCATTTTAATTAATGAGTATAAGCGGAAGTTTCGCCAACAAAGCATAAATCTTGCAAACTTTATTAATGCTGAATTTGTTGGAGATGGCAGGCCAAGCGAAGGAATAAGGGAGCAGGGTGTGTATGTGCTATGCCATAGTGCAATGCCATCAGTATTGGTTGAAACAGGTTATATTAATAACCCGGATGATGAGGCTTATTTAAATTCAGAAAAAGGACAAGATGAAATAGTGGCCTCCATTGTAAGAGCTTTAAAAAATTACAAGGATGGAGTTGAACAGGTATCAAAATAAAATATATAACCGCGAGTTTTGAAAATATCAAACGAAACAAAAATAGGCGCACTTACAGCCATAGCAATAACAATTCTTATACTGGGATACAGTTTTCTAAGTGGAAATGATGTTTTTTCGGGTGCCAACAAATATTACGCTGTTTATAAAAGTGTAGAAGGACTTTCAGTATCCAAGCCTGTTTTGGTGAATGGATTTCCAATAGGAAGAGTATCAAAAATGCAACTACGTAATGACGGCCACACAACTGTAGAATTTAAGGTAGACAAGCAATATAATGTTCCGGCCAACACACTTGCAAAATTGGTTAGCACTGATCTGCTGGGCGGCAAAGCGATAGTTTTTGAACTGGGCACCAGCAAAGAGAATGCTGAAGACAAGGATACTTTACGGGCCGATATACAAGGCAGCCTGGCAGAAAGTTTACAGCCTATACAAAATAAGGCTGAACATCTGATCAGTAAATTAGACTCATCTCTGGCTGCTATTAATAAAATAATGAATCCTAATTTTCAAAAAAATATTGACAGAAGCTTTACCAGTATTGCTAATTCTTTAGAAACACTTGAAGGTACCACTAAAAAAATCGATAACCTGGTTGGTGCACAAAGCGGGCATATAAATGGAATATTATCCAATGCTGAGGCTGTATCATATAACTTAAAAAATACAACCGGCAACTTAACCGGCGTTAGTACAAACTTTCAAAAGTTCAGCAATGACCTGGCCAGTTCAAATATCAAACAAACATTAGATAACGCTAATAAAGCTGTAGCCGATTTGCAAGTTACAATGAGCAGGATAAATAGTAATAAAGGTTCATTGGGATTATTACTTAATGATGATTCATTATACCGGAACCTGCAAAGTGCATCAGGTAGCCTTAACCTGTTGTTTTTGGATCTGAAAGCAAATCCAAAACGCTATGTACATTTTTCTGTTTTTGGCGGAAACAAGAAATAGCTAATATTAATACAAGAAGGTGAAATGATCTTTATAGACGCTCGTTGCGTCGTTCGCATAACGTTTTGTTAAATAACAAAAGTTTTTCCTTCAATAGCTAATTCCGTTTCGGGGAAAACACTTTGTGCTTCCTCTAATAATTCATCCAGCTTTTTATATCGGGCCGAGAAATGACCGATTAATAATTTTTGAGAATTTGTTTTTACTGCTATCTCTGCTGCCTGTAATGCGGTTGTATGATGTGTTTCCTTAGCCCTGTCCAGCATGTTGTGCAAAAAGGTTGCTTCATGATACAGTAATGTTGTATTGCTGATCTGGTCGAAATACATTTCATTATACAAAGTATCTGAGCAATAGGAATATGTTTTAGGCTGGTCAGAATCTATCGTCAGCAGGCTGTTATTATAAACTTTACCATCCGGAGCAGTGTAATCTTTCCCCTTTTTTATTGAAGTATAATATTCAATAGGTATGCCTATCTCCTCTAATTTTTCTTTTATTAACTTTCTTAATCGTTTTTTTTGTCTGAATAAAAAACCGGTACAGGCAATACGATGATCAAGGGGAATGGTTTCTATAATAACATCCTCGTTATCTACAATCACTTCTGCTTTAACAGCATTGGTAAATTTATATTCAATAGGATATTGCAGCGTTGTTTCTGAGTATTTTAGCTGCAGGTCGATTATTTCTTTTAAATGTTCAGGGCAGTAAATCTTTAATACTTTATTGCGCCCGTTTAAATGCATTGACGACAATAGCCCCACAAGGCCCAGATAGTGATCGCCATGTAAATGGCTGATAAAAATATGATCAAAACGACTGGCTTTAATATCAAAACGCAGCATTTGTTGCTGTGTGCCTTCGCCGCAATCAATCAAATACCACCGATCATTTATATTTAAAGCTTGCGAGGTAGGGTTTCTGTTGTAAATAGGTGTTGCAGAACTGCTCCCAAGTATGGTTACTTCGAATTTCATACAAGGTAAACAATTTAACTTTTATCTTGCTTCCCTCTTCAATTCTTTTTCTATCTCTTCCATGAAAATCAGATCTATAGCTTCTTCGGAAGAAGATACAATAGAAATTACGTTATCTAATTGAGAAATAGTTATCAGGCGGGAAACAGCGTCATTTAATCCCGTAAGAATAAACGAGCCTTCAGCATTTTTACATAAACGATGACCTACCAGCAAACTGCTTAATCCGGACGAATCAGCAAATTTAACCTGCGAAAGATCAAGAATAATATTTCTCTGACCTTCTGTGTTGATCAATATCAACTCAGATTTCAATTGTGGAGTAACCAATGAATTTAGCTTTGATTCATTGAGTTTCAACAAAATATACTTCTCGTGTTTATCAACAGTAAATTTCATTATCTTTTCTGTAATTAAAGTGCTAAGATATAATATTATTTACAAATAAAATCACAATACATCTAATGCTTTGATAATTGATCTTTCTACCCGGTTTATAACGTTTTCACTTTCGTGTTTAACAAAAGTTTCTCCTGTTATTTGTTCATAAAGTTCAATATATCTATCTGAAATGGCTAATACAACTGATGGTGTCATTAACGGAACCACCTGCCCGTCTTTACCCTGAAAACCATTTTCTATCAACCACTTTCTTACAAATTCTTTTGATAGTTGTTTTTGGGGCTCATTTTTTTCCTGCCGCTCTTCATATCCACTGCTATAAAAGTAGCGCGAAGAGTCAGGTGTATGTATTTCGTCAATTAAATATATTTGACCATCAGCCTTTCCAAATTCATATTTAGTATCTACTAATATCAATCCCTGTTCCTTAGCAATTTCTGTTCCACGTTTAAATAAAGCCTTTGTATAATTTTCAAGCTGGGTATAATCTCCGGCAGAAACAATGTTTTGTTTCAATATTTCCTCTTTAGATATATCCTCATCGTGTCCTACAGAGGCTTTGGTTGTAGGCGTAATTATAGGCTCAGGTAGCTTATCATTCTCTTTTAATCCTTCGGGTAAACTTACACCGCATAGTTGTCTTTTACCAGCGCTGTATTCGCGCCAGGCATGCCCCGCTAAATAACCACGAATTACCATTTCTACTTTAAATGGTTCGCAAATACGACCAATGGTTACACTTGGGTCGGGAACATTCACTACCCAATTAGGTACAATATCAGCAGTTGCCTGCAAAAATTTAGCGGCTATCTGGTTTAATACCTGTCCCTTGTAAGGGATGGGTTCAGGCAATACTACGTCAAAAGCTGAAATACGGTCGGTAACAACCATAGCAAGATATTTATTATTAATCGTATAAACATCTCTAACCTTACCCTTATAAAACCCGGTTTGACCCGGAAAGTTAAAATGAGTTTCTTTTATTGCATTCATATTTTTAATATTGAGTAGCAAGTAATTAGTATCAAGTAGCAAGACTATAAACTATTTCTTGCTACTTGATACTAATTACTTGATACTTACTGTATATCTCCGTAAGCTGCTAAAATTTTACGTACCAGCTTGTGCCTTACCACGTCTTCACCGCTTAAGTAAACTATTTCAATACCTTTAATATCTGTAAGGATACGTAACGCGGTATGCAACCCTGACTGCTGTTTTTTAGGCAGATCGATTTGTGTAACATCACCCGTAACAATAAACTTAGCAGAAGGCCCCATGCGGGTTAAAAACATTTTCAACTGCATATCGGTAGCATTTTGAGCCTCATCCAATATTACAAAGCAATTATCTAATGTCCGTCCGCGCATAAAAGCAAGCGGAGCTATTTCAATAGTACGATTCTCCAGATAAAATTTTAATTTTTCGGCAGGGATCATATCATCCAACGCATCATACAAAGGCCGAAGATAAGGATCTATCTTTTCTTTCAGATCGCCCGGTAAAAATCCAAGGTTCTCCCCTGCCTCAACAGCCGGCCTGGTTAAAATTATCCGTTTTATCTCTTTATTTTTTAATGCCCTTACAGCAAGCGCAACGGCTGTATAAGTTTTACCGGTACCGGCAGGCCCAATGGCAAAAAGTATATCGCTTTTGTTAATGCTATCTACCATGCGGTGTTGATTGGCCGTACGTGCTTTCACCATAACACCGTTAGGGCCAAACACTATTACCTCGCCGCTGGCAAACTTATCGGCAACAGGATCTGGCAAACCATTAGAACTTGAAGGCTTAGAACCCAATATTCTTTCCAGATCAGTGATATTAAGATTTTCAAACTTCTCAACATGCTCCAGCAGATGATGGAACTTTTCTTCGAAAATTCCTAGCTCATGTTCATCACCCAAAACTTTAACTTCATTGCCCCGGGCAACTATTTTCAGTTTGGGGTATTGCTTTTTAATAATCTCAAAATGATCATTATTGGGGCCCCATAAAACTGCTGGGTTTATATTTTCAATTGATAACTTAAGTTCGTTCAATAGTAAATGATTAATTTGTTCCGAATTTTTATGAATTAAAATTGAATATTTGCAGCATCAAATGCCTTGTACAAGATTAGCAATAAATATTTAAAAAATTAATGGCAATAATAACTTTAACTACTGATCTGGGCGATAAAGATATTTATCAGGCTGCCCTTAAAGGTAGTATCTTAAAATTATTACCTGCAGTAAATATTGTTGATATTACTAACAGTGTAGCCGCCTTTAATGTTCAGCAAGCGGCCTTTATTTTAAAAAACAGTTTTTATTATTTCCCCGATAACACTGTACATTTAATTGGTATAGATACCGTTTACAGCGCAGATACCAAATATTTGGCTATACGCTACAGGAATCATTTTTTTGTTGGTGCTGATAATGGCATATTTTCATTAATGTTTGATGATGAACCCGTAGAAATAGTTGAAATAACTATTATGCAGGACCTTAAGTTTTTACATTTTCCACTTGCAGATATTTTTGTTAAAGCTGCCTGCCATTTAGCCAATGGCGGTAACCTCAAAGAAATTGGGATACCTGTTAATGGTATTGAAAAGAAAATGAACCTGCAGCCCGTTATTGAAAAAAACTTAATTAAGGGCGCTGTAATTTATATCGATTCGTTTCAGAATGTAATTACTAATATTACTAAAGATCTTTTTAACAAAGAACAACAAGGCAGGCGCTTTGTATTATATTTTAAACGCAACGAAACTATAAACCACTTAAGCTGGCATTATAATGAAGTGCCTGAAGGTGAAAAATTATGTTTGTTTGGTATCAGCGATCACTTAGAAATTGCTATTAATAAAGGAAATGCCAGTGGTTTATTAGGTTTAAACCTGGGTGATAGTGTGATCATTGATTTTCAATAATAACACCTGTTGAAATAATTTTCCATACAATTACACTTTTATATACAATCATAAAATATTAAATGATTATATTATGAAAAAAAGCATCCTGGTTTTGTTACTATGTTTTTTGTTTGGCCAAACTTATGCACAGATAAACCCAGATTCGTTAGCCTACCAATTACAAAGGAAAAAAATTAACAATATGCTTAATGACAGGGCAAAAAAATTTGGTCAATATGATCAAAGCTTAAGCCAGCATACCGGCATTTTTGGCTTACAAACCAAAAAGGATATCCGGAGGTCAAATGATATCCTGATAAATATTGTTAAAACTGATAATGACATTTACAAACAACTGAAAATACTGCTTGATTATAGAACATTTGAGCAAACACAGGTTCAGAATCAGTCAAAAGAAACTGAGGCAAACAATTTCGCTTTCATGAAGGCGATAAATAAGCTGCGTGCACAAAATATAAGACTAAAAAAAGAAGCCGAAGAAATGGCTAAAACTAACCAAAAGGAAATACACTACTTGATAATAATGCTTGTTCTCATGTTTGCGTCAATTTTATTATTATTAAGAAGTAAATACGTTACCAGGGCGTAAATTTACCTGGATAAACAAAAATGGCAAGAGGAAGACTAAATAGCAGTAGTACACAGGAAAAAGATTTACCAAAAGCAAAAATAAACCGTAACAGTTTAAAACAGGTAGGCAGGCTCCTCTCCTATGTTAAACCACATCGCCGCAAATTTATAGCAGGATTTATTTTTTTGATTTTGTCAAGCCTTACAGGTTTGGCATTTCCGGCATTTTTGGGCGCTTTAATTGATGTGGCACAGGGCAATAAGCTAAAATACCCACTATTACCGGCCACGCTTACCGGCATTGGTATGCTGGCATTTATTGTATTATTTGCACAAGCATTTGTATCATTTTTCAGAGTGGTATGGTTTGTACAGGTGGCCGAACGATCATTAGCCGACATCAGGCGTGATACTTATTTTAAACTGATCACTTTACCCATGAACTTTTTTTCCAATCGCAGGGTTGGAGAATTGAACAGTCGTATTTCTTCGGATCTATCCCAAATTCAGGATGCGATGACTACCACTTTTGCCGAAATGATACGACAACTGATCCTATTGGTTGGCGGTATTATCTTACTGGTAATTGTATCATTTAAATTAACCTTAGCCTTATTGCTGTTATTACCTGTTTTAAGTGCTACTGCCATATTTTTCGGCAGGTTTATACGGAAACTTTCAAGACAGGCACAAGATAAACTGGCCGAATCAAATATAATTGTTGAAGAAACCCTTCAAGGCATAGCCAATGTAAAGGCATTTGTAAATGAAGCATTTGAAGCAGGCCGGTATGATAAAAATTTGCGCGAAGTAGTTACAATAGCTGTAAGAGGTGCAAAGTTCAGAGGAATATTTGCATCATTTATTGTTTTTTGCATGTTTGGCGCCATCGTTGGCATTATATGGTATGGTTCGGTATTGGTAAGTCATCATGAGTTACAGGTAGGCAGCTTAACTACATTTATACTGTATTCGCTGTTTGTAGCTGCCGCTATGGGTAGCTTTCCCGAATTATATGCCAATATGCAAAAAGCTGTTGGAGCAAGTGAGCGTGTGCTCGAAATTTTAGACGAAACCAGCGAAGAGGTGTCTATCCGCGAAAGCGAAAATGTAATCAAACAAAAAATAAAAGGGCATCTCTCTTTTAAAAATGTAATTTTTGCTTATCCTTCACGCTCAGAGATTGAGGTTTTAAAGGGCATATCCTTTGATGCGGAAACCGGGCAAAAAGTAGCTATAGTTGGCCCAAGCGGTTCGGGTAAATCAACCATGGCCGCTTTAATATTGCAGTTTTATCATCCGCAAAGCGGCACCATACTTTTTGACGGCCAACCAGCATCTGCGTATACTTTAACTGACATCCGGAACCAGGTGGCCATTGTACCACAGGATGTACTGTTGTTTGGCGGAACCATACAGGAAAATATTGCCTATGGTAAACTTGGCTCATCAAAAGAAGAAATTGTACAGGCTGCAAAGCGGGCAAATGCCCACCAGTTTGTAACTTCCTTTCCTGAAGGATATGATACTGTAGTAGGCGAACGAGGTGTTAAATTATCAGGCGGACAACGGCAGCGCATAGCTATAGCAAGGGCCTTATTAAAAAATCCATCTATATTGATCCTTGATGAGGCTACCTCATCGTTAGATTCTGAATCAGAACGATTAGTGCAGGAAGCTTTGGAAGAACTAATGAAAAACCGGACTTCAATTATTATAGCTCACCGTTTGTCAACCATACGCGAGGCCGATCAGATCATTGTACTGGAAAAAGGGGAAATAATTGAAAAAGGAAATCATCAGGAACTGCTTGCCAACGAGCAGGGGTTATACAAATACTTAAGCGGATTACAGTTTGAGGTTTAAGCAATTTATGGTCAATAGTCCATTGACCATAATAAATTACATACAGGAACTATAAATCAGGTATAGTTCGTTAACATAAATTAAGATTATAGCCTATTGACTATAGTCTATCGACAAAAAGATGAAATTAACCATACACGGGGCGGCCCGGCAGGTTACCGGAAGCATGCATTTGCTGCAGGTTGGCCAATATAAAATTTTAATAGACTGCGGACTGGATTATGAAAAAGACCGCAGTATTCAATCAAATGAGGATTTTCCTTTTAACCCGGCTGATATAGATGTAGTGGTGTTAACACATGCTCATATTGATCATTCGGGCAATCTGCCTACTTTAGTCCGGCTGGGTTTTAACGGACAGATATTATGCACCCCTCCCACTGCTGAACTTACCGAACTTTTACTGCTGGATTCTGTGAGTATATTTATGCATAAGGCCAACAAAGGCAAAAAACATGGCAGGGGGAAATTTAATACGCAAGCACAACCTCTATATCTGCAAAAACATGTAATGGATGCAATGGAAAGGTTTATAACCATCGGGTTTAACCGCCCGTTTCTTATAAACGATGATATTGAACTTACCTTTATACCGGCGGGGCATTTACTGGGCGCAGCAGCTGCGGTATTTAAAATAAATGATGAGGGTACCCAAAAAAGCATTGCTTTTACCGGCGATATCGGCCGCAAAAATTATCCGGTGTTAGAAGATCCGCAGCCTTTACCACAAATAGATTATTTAGTAACCGAATCCACTTACGGTGGCAGGCATCATACTAAAGATAAAACCGTTGAACAGGCCCTGGTTGAAGTAATAGACAAATGTTGTGTTAAAGAGCAAGGACGACTGATCATTCCTGCTTTTAGCATAGGGCGAACCCAATCATTAGTGTACTCTTTAAATAAAATATTCAGCAGCGGACTATTACCGCCGGTAAAGGTATTTGTAGATAGTCCGATGGCTTCTATGGCTACCGGTATTTTCAGAAAGTACCACGAGCTGGTTAATAAAGAGGCGCAGGACTTTTATAAAATGCAGGGCGATGAATTTGAGTTTGACAATTTAACTTATGTAGAGACTTTAAAAGATAGCCGGCAAATTTCTAATTATTACGAACCTTGTATTATTATCTCGTCTGCCGGTATGCTGGAAGGCGGGCGCATACAGGATCATTTATTCTATAATATTCAGAATTATTACTGTACTATTCTTTTTATTGGCTATTGCGCGAAAGGAACATTAGGACACCGTTTATTACGGGGTGATTCCATAGTACATATTAAAGACCGTGATCTGGCTGTTTATGCCACTATAAAACAA
The DNA here is from genome assembly GCA_028287805.1 of Mucilaginibacter sp. Classification (GTDB taxonomy): domain Bacteria; phylum Bacteroidota; class Bacteroidia; order Sphingobacteriales; family Sphingobacteriaceae; genus Mucilaginibacter. The sequence continues at coordinate 5,406 of JAQBOY010000130.1, read as the reverse complement.
ACAGATGTATTAAGTGCTCACGGCGATCATGACGACCTGATAAATACCGTTAAACAACAGGATAAAGCAAAGCTTAAAAATGTTTTTTTGGTGCATGGAGAAACGCAGAGTATGATAGCGCTGGCTGATGCTTTAGAAGAGGATGGCTACCCCGTTACTATTCCGGAAAAGGGAGTGAGTTATATTATATAGTGAGTATATTATATAACGTGTTTTATTTTGTCCTTCTGAGCGATAGCGAAGAATCTTCTCGAAGCTACTTGCATACGTAATGCATGTGTAAAAGATTCTTCGCTATCGCTCAGAAGGACAATTTAGATATCATTTCTCATTCTTCTCCGCAAAAAGGCGGATCAGAATTTGAATGTTATTTCTTAAAGTGCTCTATTATCAAACTTGCCAATTCCACGCCTATACGCTCCTGGGCCTCGTTAGTAGCAGCACCTATATGAGGTGTTAATGAAATTTTAGGGTGCTTCAATAATTCTTCCCTTGGTGTAGGTTCATTATCAAATACATCTAATGCAGCAAATGAAACTTTACCACTGTTAAGGGCATCCACTAATGCTAATTCATCAATTAATCCACCACGTGAGCAGTTAACCAGCCCCACGCCTTTTTTCAATTGTTCTAATTCAGCAGCGCCAATTAAGGCTTTATCTACAAATGGTGTATGCAGGGTTATAAAATCTGCGGTTTTTATAATTTCGTCCAGTGCAACTGTTTTAACGGTTACCTTAACTTTAGCGCCTCCGCCTAAAACCACTTCTACTTCCGGGTTAAAAGCGTAAAGGTCATAGGCCAAAACTTCCATACCTACGCCTATTGCAATTTTAGCCACTTCGCGTCCTATACGGCCAAAGCCAACAATACCTAATGTTTTACCGCGTAATTCAACACCTTTTGCATAAGCTTTTTTCAGGTCGTTAAATTTAGTTTGACCTTCAACCGGCATTTTGCGGTTACTGTCATGCAAAAAACGCACACCAGTAAATAAGTGTCCGAACACCAGTTCCGCAACAGATAAAGATGATGAAGCAGGTGTGTTATATACACCAATGCCTTTTTCCCTGGCATATTCCACATCAATATTATCCACACCTACGCCGCCGCGTCCAATCAACTTTAAATTGGGGCAGGCATCAATTAATGCTTTACGTACTTTAGTGGCGCTACGTACAGTAATAGCATCGTAATTTTGCAATTTAACAGGCAATTCATCCTGTGGTATATTATTAGTATCTACTATAAATCCCGCATCTTCCAGCATTTTTTTTCCTATCGGATCAATGCCATCATTAGCTAATATTTTTATCATCTCAGTTGATTAAGTTTATAGAGTTGATTAGGTTAATTAAGTTGAAAAAAGTAACTACTTACCAATCAACTTAATCAACCAATCAACTATTATTTATTTTTCTCAGCAAATTCGCGCATGGTGTCAATCAGCACATATATACTGGTAATAGGCATAGCATTATATATTGATGCCCTGAAACCGCCAACACTGCGGTGTCCTTTAATACCAACTATGCCTTTTTCATCACATAACTTCAAAAATGGCTTTTCGTGTTCAGGATTTTCCGCTACAAAACATACATTCATATTTGAACGATCTTCAGGAACAGCTACGGCCTTAAATATAGGGTTGCGGTCAATTTCTTCATATAATACTTTTGCCTTGGCTATGTTTTCCTGTTCCATCGCCTCTACCCCACCTTTAGCTTTTAGCCAGTTTAGGGTTAGCATAGAAACATATATGGCAAATACCGGAGGTGTATTGTACATGGAGCCACCTTCAATTTGTGTTTGATAATTAAACATTGAAGGTATTTTACGACCTGTTTTTCCCAATATATCATCCTTAATTATCACTAACGTAACGCCTGCCGGGCCCATATTTTTTTGTGCGCCTGCATATATTAATCCGAAATCAGCCACATTTATTTTACGGCTGAATATATCTGATGACATATCACAAACAACCGGAACCGGTGAAGGGAAAAATTGATGTAATTGCGTACCGTAAATGGTGTTGTTTGATGTGATATGAAAATAGGCTGCGTCAGCAGGTATTTCAAAATCTTTAGCTATATAAGTAAAGTTACTTTCTTTTGATGTGGCTACTATTTGCACTTCGCCAAAGTATTTTGCCTCTTTTAAAGCCTTATTTGCCCATACGCCTGATTCCAGATAAGCTGCTTTGCCCCCATCAGGTAAAAGATTATAGGGTGCCATCGCAAATTGCATGCTTGCTCCTCCCTGTAAAAACAAAACAGAATAACCTTCAGGAACGTTTAATAACTCTTTAACTAATTTTACGGCTTCATCTAAAACTGCCTCAAACTCAGATGAGCGATGCGAAATTTCAAGCAAAGAAAGCCCTGTTCCATTAAAATCTACTACCGCTGCTGCAGCTTGCTTTAAAACCTCATGTGGTAAAATGCCTGGTCCGGCACCAAAATTATGTTTCATAATAACTATAATTGGTATTTTACTAAATTAACAACTTTGCATTTAGACGGGGCGAAGGTAGTGAATTTAATAAATTGTTGTAATTTAATTTGCACTTTTTAAAAAATAACACAACTTAATACTTTAAATAGCATCAAATTTAAAATATTAAAAAAATCATGGGTGTTTATTAACAGGCTTGTATTACAGTGTATTAGTTCCCCGCCTGTTTTAAGTTTGAAATAGCGGATAAAGCTTCAGGTGCCGAAAAAACCGAACTACCTGCCACCAATACCGTTGCCCCGGCCCTAATCAAATCGGCTGCATTATGTTGATCTACCCCACCATCAACCTCAATCAACAGGTCAGGATTATAACGGCTGCTGAGCTCTTTTATGTCATGCAACTTTTTATAAGTGTTTTTAATAAAATGCTGCCCACCAAAACCCGGGTTAACCGACATAATTAAAACCAAATTTAAATCACCTACAATATCTTCAAGTATACTAACAGGTGTATGTGGATTTAACGCCACTCCGGCTGTACAGCCTAATTCTTTAATAGCCTGTACTGTTCTGTTCAGGTTTGGGCATGCTTCATAATGAACAGTTATATTGGAAGCTCCCGCATCTTTAAAAGCTTTTAAATAACGATCAGGCTCCACTATCATTAAATGTACATCCAAAGGCTTTTTAGCGTGTTTATTTACAGCACTAACAACCGGGAAACCAAAAGATATATTAGGCACAAACATTCCATCCATTATATCCACATGTATCCAATCGGCCTGGCTTTGGTTAAGCATTTCAATTTCCTGTTGCAGGTTAGCAAAATCAGCGGCTAAAATTGACGGCGCTATAAGATGGTTATTTGTCATTAGTTACTGGTCATTAGATCATTGGTTATTGGACAATGATCGATGTTATTAATCATGGCAAATATACTTTTTTATTGATGACCCTATACAAATTAACTAATGACCAATGACTAACAAACCTTAATCACAATTTTGAAGCAGGTCATAGTATTTCTTCATTAATACCACATCATAATTAACTAATGAATTATAGGCCTCAGCAACCAATTCATTTAAAATAGATGCGCCCAATTGTCCACCGCCGTTGGGTATAGATTCATAATAGGCTATTAATTCTTTAACCCTTATAATCTCATATAATAATAGCTGTATTAAATCAGCTTCAGAGTTTGCCGGTGATTTGCCAGATGAGTTATTGTTTTTAAGAAAATCTAAAGGGTCATTTGTAGATGTCATCTTAAGTAGGATCGGCTTTAGCTGTTGGATAACAACTAACTCTTAACAGGTATAAGATTAAAGTTGTTGTTTTGTTTTAATTATTTTAAAATAATTAAAACAAAACAACAAAAGCCTTTAAAAGGCCCTTGTTGCTGTATAAAATGTTAATTTTTATTTGTTAGTACTTTCAGGACGTGGCAATAAAACTTTACGGGAAAGCTTTAATTTACCCTGCTTATCTACATCCAGTAATTTCACACGCACTTCATCACCTACTTCAAATATACCATCCATAGTTTCTATACGACGGTGATCAATTTCTGATATGTGCAACAAGCCATCCTTACCAGGCATAATTTCAACAAATGCACCAAACGGCATAATTGATTTAACTTTACCTTCATATATTTCGCCAACTTCAGGTTTTGAAGCTATGGCCTTAATACGTGAAACGGCTTTGTCAATTGCGTCTTTGTTATCAGCAAATATTTGAACAACACCCTGGTTACCTACTTCTTCAATAGATATGGTAGCACCTGTTTCACGCTGCATTTCCTGAATGATCTTTCCACCAGGTCCAATTACCGCACCGATAAATTCCTTGTCGATACGAATAGTAACAATACGAGGCGCATGTGGTTTGTAATCTTCACGGGGCTGCTCAAGGGTTTTCTTCATTTCACCTAAGATGTGAAGACGACCGGCTTTAGCCTGATCCAAAGCTTGTGTTAATACTTCATATGATAAACCATTGATCTTTAAGTCCATCTGACAGGCAACAATACCATTTGCAGTACCGGTTACTTTAAAGTCCATATCACCTAAATGATCTTCATCACCTAAAATATCAGAAAGGATAGCATATTTAGTACCCATTTCATTGGTGATCAATCCCATGGCGATACCTGATACAGGCGATTTAATTTTAATACCTGCATCCATCAATGCTAATGTACCGGCACAAACCGTAGCCATTGATGAAGAACCGTTTGATTCTAAAATATCAGATACTACACGTATAGTGTACGGATTTTCATCCTCGGCAGGTAACACTTGCTTTAATGAACGCATAGCTAAGTTACCATGGCCAATCTCCCTGCGGCCTGCTCCCCTGTTTGGGCGAACTTCACCTGTTGAGAAACCAGGGAAATTATAATGCAGCAAGAATTTTTGATAACCATTAATGAACGCGCCATCAATCATTTGCTCATCATCCTTAGCACCTAAGGTAACGGTAGTTAATGATTGTGTTTCACCACGTGTAAATACGGCAGAACCGTGTGCAGATGGCAAATAACCAACCTCGCTCCAGATTGGGCGAATTTGTGTGGTTGTACGTCCGTCAAGGCGTTTACCTTCATCTAATACCAGATTACGGATAGCATCATACTCTACGTCATGATAATACTTTTTGGCAAGAAATTTAGTAACATCATCAATCTCACCCAAAGTTTCGATATATTGATCACGAACCTCTTTAAATTTAGCAGCACGCTCTTCTTTTGCAGAAGCAGAAGCAGCTATAGCATAAACCTGATCATAGGTAGCAGCGTATATAGCTTTCTTCAGCTCTTCATTGCTGTTTTCGTGGTTGTAAACCCGTTTTTCAGTTTTACCAACTTCAGCTGTTAATTGTTTTTGTATAAGGCATTGTATTTTAATGGCTTCATGAGCAAATTTAATGGCTTCAACCAGTT
>JAQBOY010000127.1 GCA_028287805.1 Mucilaginibacter sp. | reverse complement strand
CACGAATGGACGCATTGATCAATTACAATAATATCCCGCAGGTAAAAATGAGCAACAATCAATTTTATATAGCAGTTGCAACAGCCACAGATGAGGAGCCAATTTATCAAACCTATGGCGTACAAAGGGTCGCCCATAATAACGACAGGAAGCAGCTTCATGTCATTGACGCCGGCAAAACCCTGAATGTTGCACTGTGATGTATACTAAGCTGAAAGCTTAATAATTGAAAGTCTCAGTTACGCTGCTGCTAAACGTAGACCAGGATCGCTTGACAGCCAGGTGTATTATACCGGTTCAATAAATAAATGTTTATAATGGGGGAATTTATGTTGGATGGTTTGCCGCAGATCGCGGATGATACCAACCATTTCCTGACTTTGAATATCCCGCTCAAAGTTGATTTTCAGCAATAAAATAACTTCCTCCGGTGCCAGGTACATGGATTGATGAGCCGATACACGGGCCACATAAGCATCACTTTGCACAAGGGCGATAACCTGGTCCAACTCTTCGGTAGCTACACTTTCCCCCATCAGCAGGCTGCGGCTTTCGCTTACCAGCAATATGGCTACCAGCGTGAGCAACAATCCGATACAAATGGATGCTATGGCATCAATACGGGGATCATGCAGCAGATAGCTCAAAAATATACCCGCAAAAGCAATCAGGATTCCTATCACATCGGCTATATCTTCAAAAAGCACCACAAAGGTTGAAGGGTCCTTGCTTTGTCTCACCGCTTGCCAAAAAGGTATGCTGCCCCGCTGCCGGTTAAACTCACGTACAGCCGTAAATAAAGAAAAGCCATCAAAAAGAAAAGCGAGCCCTAAAACGGCATAATTCCAAACCGGATTTTTAATTGGTTCCGGCTTCAACAAGTGCTGTATACCCTCGTATATAGAAACACCCCCGCCCAGCGCGAAAAATAGCAGCGATACTACAAATGCCCAAAAATAAAGCTCCTTTCCGTAACCAAATTGTCGTTTTTTATCCGCCGGTTTCCGGCTTTTATGCAGGCCCAGCAACAGCAAAACCTCATTACTGGTATCTACAAGCGAGTGGATGCCCTCTGAAACCATAGCAGAACTGCCCGTTATAGCCGCCGCTATTAATTTAGTAACTGCAATAGCTAAATTGGCTACAAGGGCGGTATAGATGGGCGTTCTTGATCCGGGCATGTTAAATAATGTTTTTAGTTAACACCTTAATGCCGCAAGGGTTTGATTAAAATGTTCTACCGGGGGGTAAACTTAAAATATGAGTTGATGTTGTCCGCATTAGAGATTACTTCGTACCTCGCAATGACGTAATGGTAGATTTTTTTGTATCGCTTTCCTGCCGTCTTTCACAAATAAACGGAGTCTCAACTCAATCGTCATTGCGAGGTACGAAGCAATCTCTACGCTTGCAAATCAAACTCCAACAAAGTAATTAAACCTCGTGGTCAAGATTTCCTTCAGGGGTTGGTGGTTCAATACAATAGCTGATCATAAGGATACCTTTCTGTATGAATATCTTTTATGTATTCATACAGCATATTCCTGAATTCATCTACATTCTCTTTTTTAGTAGCAGAAATAAATACAGCAGGACTGTTATTTTTTGCCATCCAGCTATGTTTAAAATCCTCGAGGGTTAATGGTTCTACTTCTTCGCCTACATGATGCTGTATAGGTTGAAAAGCATCTATTTTATTAAACACGGTGATCATTTGCTTGTCTGACGCGCCAATATCCTTCAATGTTTCATTTACGGTGCGTATCTGGTCCTCAAAACCGGGATGCGAAATATCTACCACGTGGATCAATATATCCGCTTCGCGTACTTCATCCAGTGTCGATTTAAAACACTCTACCAGGTCATGGGGTAGTTTACGAATAAACCCAACTGTATCTGAAAGCAGGAAGGGCACATTTTCAATAACCACTTTCCTTACCGTAGTATCCAATGTGGCAAACAGCTTGTTCTCTGCAAATACCTCTGATTTGGAGATCATGTTCATAATGGTTGATTTACCTACGTTGGTATAACCCACCAATGCCGCCCGCACCATCTGGTTACGGTTTTTGCGCTGTGTTTCGTTTTGCTTATCTATTTGTTTTAGCTTGTCCTTAAGCAGCGCTATCTTGTTTAAAATTAACCGGCGGTCAGTCTCAATTTGCGACTCACCCGGTCCGCGCATACCAATACCACCTTTTTGCCGCTCTAAGTGCGTCCATAAACGGGTAAGGCGGGGCAGCAGGTATTGAAGCTGAGCCAGCTCAACCTGTGTTTTGGCCTGTGCTGTTTGTGCCCGGCTGGCAAAAATATCCAAAATCAGGTTGTTGCGGTCTAAAATTTTAACCTGCAGCTCATTCTCAATATTACGCAGTTGTGATGGCGTAAGCTCGTCATCAAAAACTACCATGTCAATTTCCTCTTCAATTACAAAGGCTTTAATATCCTCCAGCCTGCCCGAACCTACGAAGGTGGCACGATCAGGCCGTTGCAGTTTTTGAGTGAAGGTTTTAACCGTTTCCGCTCCCGCAGTATCTACTAAAAATTGCAGCTCCTCTAAATATTCTTTTTCCCGTTCTTCTGTTTCGTTAGGTGTAATAACACCTACCAAAACTGCTTTTTCCTGCTTCACAGCAGTATCATAAAATTTTTGTTTCATTCAATAAGTTTGTATCAATCCGGATGCCAGTATGGATTCAAAGTTAGCAATTGACAAAATAACCATATAATTG
>JAQBOY010000125.1 GCA_028287805.1 Mucilaginibacter sp. | reverse complement strand
GTTTTTTCGGCCACCGCCTTTGCCTGATTCACCGACGGTAAATTGTAATAGGTTGCTATTGTCTCGTGCCTTGCTACTTCTGCCGGAACCCTGCCGTTATTATAATCGTTGGTTTTATAGGTGTCGGCAAACTCCATCATTACAATATCCATCGCCGGGTTATTTTTTTTGGCATGACGGACTATTCCTTCCAATGAGTGAAGCTGTGTAATACTATCAACACCGCTTCCTCTGTCATTCACCGCAGCTTCTAAAAACATCAAATCTACTTTACCCGAGTCCAGCACGTCCCTCTGTAATCTGAAGGAATGCGCAAGGCTTCCCAGGGAGGGAATACCGGCTGCAATAAAATGAAAGCGGGTATCGGGAAAACGCTCTTTCAAGTATCCGCATACCTTTTGCCGCCACCCGGGGTTATAAGTGATCGATCCTCCCAGAAAAGCTACTGTTGCCTCTTTCTTTTTTGCTGCTGCCTGATAAAAATGGCTTAAGCCGCTCCTGATATGGATATAATCTGCATAGGGTAGTATCTTTTTTACAGGATAACTATTATCAAATATAAAATCAGCGTAAGTTACTGCATGCTTTATTGGAAAGTGATGACCATGCAGTTCCTGAGGACCTTCGGTAACGGGATAAATAGTAGCAGGGCCACCAAAAGCCGTATAGTGTTGTACAAATACATCCGTATTCTCTTCCCTTGGAGCCACTTTATCATTAAGCCCTATTACATTTAATACCGGTACTTTAAAAGCCGCGAGTCCTTCCAGGTTATCTACCGGGTTATCCTTGTAAGCCATAGCCTGCTCTTCGGTAAAATGATAAGCTTCCTTTAGCTGCTTCCAGGCTCCGGCATCTCCTATGTCTTTGCCCTTACCACCCGGCCAGCTTTTTATATCGTAAACCGGTGTTTCTGCGTAAATACAGCTTACTTTATCCGGGTTTCTTTTTGCCCAACCTAATGCGTATAACGCTCCCCTGCTTACCGCTTCCAACGCAGGTTTGGTGGAGAATTGAAGCGAATCCGTAAGATAGCTATAGAACTTATCCCACTCCTGCAGGGATGCAGGACTGCCGTACTGGTCGTCCACATTTAAAAAAGCTATATAAAAGCCCCGGGCTAAAAGCAGGCTGTCCATTTCGGTATGCCAATCCGGGAAAGATGCCCGCCATACCCATGGATTACCCGCTAATGCTCTTGCCGGCTTTACATAATAAGCCGCATGATGATCAATGGTAATATATGTTCGCTCGAAACCCATCCATCTGTCTGTTTTTGAAGCTGGCTGAGCCTGAGCATGGCCTTTATAGATTGAAAATATTATAAGCAGCAATAGTATTCTTCTGCACATCACCTTTTAAATTTATACTTGAAAATCAGCTAAATAAAAAAGATAAAGCCCAACCTTAGTTGGACCTTATCTCTTACTCTTTTTTATTAATAATTCGGATTTTGAACTAACACGCCGCCACTTTTATCAATTTCTATTTGTGGCAATGGCCATTTGTAGAATTTGTCGTCAAATTTATATGGGATCAAGCTACCCTTAAAGTTATTTAATACTGTGGCGCCAAGGTGCCACCTCATCAAGTCAAAGTGGCGCAAACCTTCAAAAGCTAATTCAACCCTTCGCTCATGCCTGATTCTTTGACGCATCTGGTCCTGGGTTAATCCTGCCGGAAAAGGAGGCATACCTACCCTTGCACGTAAAGTGGTCATTGCCTGGTAAACAGCGGCATCAGGACCATTAACCTCATTCTCTGCTTCTGCATACATCAACAATATCTCTCCTAAACGCAGAACAACCACGTCTTGCTGGCTTAATGTGGAGAATCCATAAGGGATATTATTAGGTTCTAAGAATTTGATTACACCATATCCTGTTGGACGGGGGTTTGACGGATGATGAACTTTTCCAGGGCCAAAATATACGGAGTCTTTATAAACCGTTTTAGCCAAACGCGGATCTCTGTTAAGGAAAGGATGAACAGCATCAGTAAGAGGGGATACCCCGTAAGCAAGTCCATCTGTATATTCATAATCATTAACCAGGTTTAGCAATGGTGCAGCAGCATCCCAGTCGCCAAAGTACATATCCCCTGGCTGAGTATTATTAGGCGCTAAAAAGTTTATTGTAAATATAAGTTCGGTATTGCCCTTTTGCGTAGCGTCATGAAATAGATCCTCAAAGTTTTTACTCAATGTATATTGTGACATTACTTGCTGGCATAAATCTGTTACTTGTTTCATAATGGTCACATCAGCAGTTCCGGTAGTACCATAAGCTGCATAAATCAACACCCTTGCTTTTAATGCTTTTGCCGATGAGGAAACAGCATGTCCATAATTCTTAAAGTAAGGATCTGTACTAAGGTTGGCAATACTATAATCTAAATCACTGGTAATTTGCGCCAGGATTTTATCCGCAGTTACTTTAGGTTGCTTTTGGTTTGCTAAAGTAAGCGGCTGTGTTACCAACGGCACATCACCATATATGGTATATAGTTGATAATAATAAAAGGCCCTTACAAATCTCACTTCGCCTTCATATTGTTTCCGGATAGCATCGGTTACATCTGCGCCTGTATAAGCAGCAAGCTGCTGTAAAAAAAGATTAACTCTGGCAATGCCGGAATAGGCGTCATTATAAATAGCCGTTTCATAGCCCCCTGTTGTTGGATTTAAATTCCCTCCATCAATATCATTTACGCTACCAGAGTTAAACTGGGCATAACCATTGTCGGAAAGACAATCCCTGAAAGGCGATCCAAAAGAAAACTCTTCTTTCTGCAATGATGAATATACTGCAGTAAGACCCATATCAAAGTCACTTTTACTTTTCCAAAAAGTAGTAGTTGATATCTGGTCCAGCGGATTTAGATCAAGTGCTTTTTTGCAGGAACTTAATATAAATGCTGTAATTAATATGATTGTTAAAATACGATTTTTCATACCGGTTAATTAAAAAGTAAGGTTTAAACCAAAAGAATAAATTTTATTTTGCGGGTACTGCAAATAGTCACCGCTTGCAACTCGTTCAGGATCCAATCCAGGATACTTAGTGAAGGTGAATAAATTGTCTCCGGAGAAATAAACCCTTAATCTGTCAACTCCTATTTGCTTAGTTAGTTTAGATGGAATAGTATAGCCAAAAACAAGATTTTTAACCCTCAGATATGAACCATCCTGTAAAAAGAAGGTTGAAGGTCGGGTAATCTTCTGAGGCGCACTCCATCCCCAGTACATAGTAGGCATAGTAGTTGAAGGATTCTGCGGCGTCCATGAGTTTAACCAATTAGTTGTAGGCGGAGCTCCCTGAACAAAAGGTATCGTTCCCCAGCCAGTTACATAAGACTTTACACCATATACACCCTGAAACATAGCAGACAAGTCAAAGCCTTTCCAGCTTGCGGATAAATTAAATGAGTAGTTTAATTTTGGAAAAACACCCGGTATTATAGTTCTATCATTAGCATCAATTTTACCATCGCCATTTACGTCCTTGTATTTCAGGTCGCCGGGTAGGGTATTATCATTAAATTGTTTAGGTGAGCTTTGAACTTCTGCTGCTGATTGGAAAATACCAACCACCTGCAACATGTAAAA
>JAQBOY010000100.1 GCA_028287805.1 Mucilaginibacter sp. | reverse complement strand
TTGCTGGGCTTTATTCGCAAAAGGGTAAAAAGCGACGCTGATGCGGAAGACATTCTGCAGGATGTTTGGTATCAATTCAGCGCGTTGGTTAATGCCGAACCTATTGAGCAAACCGGTGCCTGGCTGTATCGTGTAGCCAGGAATAAGATTACGGATAAGTACAAGAAAAAATCAGAAGCACTGCTGGATGATTTTTTAACGGTAGAGGAAGAAGAGGATGCGCCCGGTTTTAAAGATATCCTGTTAACAGATGACAATACGCCGGAAACGGAATACCTGCGCAACCTTTTTTGGGAGCAGTTATTTATAGCGCTGGATGAATTGCCGGAGGAACAAAAGCAGGTATTTATATGGCATGAACTGGATGATATACCCTTTCAGCAAATAGCGGAGCTGACCGGGTTAAATACAAATACCCTGGTATTGCGCAAGCGTTATGCTGTATTGCATTTAAGAAACCGGTTAAAACAATTGTATCAGGAAATTACACAATATTAAAAATTAAAAAAATGAAGAAATTATTTTTTAAAGGCAGATTCATATTTATTCCATTAGCTGCAGCAGCCTTTCTGGCACTGATCAGTTTTGTAGTGATGGAATTATGGAATAATTTATTGCCCGGGATACTACATGTAGGTATGATTACTTTTTGGCAGGCCATGGGTGTATTTATTTTATGTAAAATACTATTTGGATTTGGCCGCGGCGGTCGTGGCGGAGCGCCATGGATGCGCTATAAAATGGAAGAACGTTTTAAAAATATGAGTCCGGAAGAAAAGGAGCGGTTTAAACAAAAAATGCAGCAGCGTTTTGGCGGGAAGTGCGGATTTGGTAACCGGCATCCATTTGAAGCGGAATGGGATAACAACGCAGCCGAAGCTGCCAGCCCGACCGAATAAATTTAAATAACGAAAAGCCGTCTTCAAGCCCCTCCCCTTTGGAGAGGGATTGGGGTGAGGCCACATTAAAATAAACTCACTATGGATATACTTGTATTTGCAACAAGCGTTGCAGAACCTGAGCAGGTTAGTAAGGTAAGCCCTATACTAACTTCTGTACTAGCTATTGAGGACTGGAATTTTGATCTGGAAGACTGCGACAAAGTTTTAAGAGTTGTTGCTGAAAATATATCGCCACGCTATATAGAATCCCTGCTGCAAGAGGCAGGGTTTAATTGCATTGAGCTGGAGTATTGACACCTTATAGCTGATAAAGTAAAGGCGATAGTATTTAAAAAGTTTAGCATCTTCCAGCGGGCTGGGTGAGGCGATATTAATTTCCTTGCTGAAGGGCCTGATACTTAATACCGTTAGAGGGATCGGCCTGAATAAGGAGGTTCATCGCCGCTATACGTCCCTGTGGATCTGCATTGCTGAAAATAGATACCAGTTCATCACTTTTAGCGGTAAAAAATAACAATGGGAGCATGGCACCTATTCTTAGGCGGTCGGTTTGAGTAAGTACAGGCAGCAATGCTGTAATAGCGCTCCGGCCTTTTGGTGCATTATCAGCCATCACATCTAAACCACTACGATGATAATCATACATCAGGCTACGTAAAGGTGCATAGGTTTTATTATTCAGGTTTTCTGATAACCAATAGCGGTTAACATTACTATCAAAAGCTTTCCATCCTTTGTATGACGAAGTTTGCGCATTGATAACTACTTGTTGGGCCAGTGCGAAATAAGCCGAGCCTCCATATCTTGAAAAGCTGTCATAATCAAAACCTGCAATGATGTAAGCATAAAAAGCCATTACCGAACTTAGGTTACTGATAAAGTTTTTATCTGAATAATCAATAGTTTGCCCCTCGGTATAGGTAAAATCAAAGTCCTTATCATTAAGGTTAAGTAAGGTAGTAGTATAGGTAGCATTAAAAACGGGCCTGGATGACTGCACCTGTAACTCGCCGCTAAAATTACTGCCCCCATCCCAGGATACAATGTTTAATATAAAGCTGCACTCAATTCTTTCCTGGGACAATATAGGGTCGTTAATCCACTTTCTGCCATTTAAAAAATCCTTCATGGCTGTCTCCAGCGATTGAAAAACACGCTTGTTAGTGGTTTGTATTTTAGGCGAAACAACACTTATACGTGCATTCAGGTCCTGTCCTAAAGCAATAAAGCAACAAAAACATAACACTAAACAGGTATAAAGTAGTTTCATTTTAGGCTTTTAGCAATTCAATAATTTTATGGCAAATATCCTGTGCCGCTTCCTTTTTGCTTTTCAGGCCGTAAGCGGTTTTTTGTAATTGGCGGTCAATAATGGTGATTTTATTGGTATCAGTTTTAAAACCTGCCCCTGCGTCATTTAAGGAGTTTAATATGATAAGATCCAGGTTTTTTCTTTTTAATTTATCTATGGCGTTTTGCTCCTCGTCATTGGTCTCCAGTGCAAACCCTACTAATAACTGCCCTTCGCGTTTATGATCGCCTAAAACTTTTAAAACGTCGGTTGTCTTTTTTACTTCGATGTTAAAAATATCCGCTTGCTTTTTAATTTTTTGCTGCGCGACATTAACCGGCGTATAATCGGCCACTGCTGAACTCATTACGCAGACGTCGGAGGATTTAAAATACTTTTCACAAACCTCCAGCATTTCTGCTGCGGAAGTTATATCGATACGATTTACAGACCGTTGTTTACTTATTTGTGCCGATGGACCCGAAACCAAAGTTACTTCAGCCCCTAATAAAGCTAATTCATCTGCAATGGCAAACCCCATTTTGCCGGAAGAATGGTTGCCAATAAAACGCACAGGGTCAATGGCCTCATAAGTAGGGCCGGCAGTTACCAGGGCTTTGTAATCAGCTAAAGGGAGTTTTTTTTTAATATCCGTTAATAAAAAGGATACAATTTCTTCAGGTTCAGCCATCCTGCCTTCGCCATGCAGGCCGCTGGCTAATTCGCCATTGGCAGGCGCTATCAGGATATTGCCAAAGGATTGTAGTTTGGCGACATTATTTTGAGTGGTTTGATGCTTCCACATATCCAGGTCCATTGCCGGAGCAATGTAAACCGGGCATTTTGCAGAAAGATAAACCGCTGTCAATAAATTATCAACTAACCCGTTAGCCATTTTTGCCAGCGTATTTGCACTTGCAGGGGCTATAAGCAACAGGTCTGCCCATAATCCTAATT
>JAQBOY010000099.1 GCA_028287805.1 Mucilaginibacter sp. | reverse complement strand
TTTTTTAAGACGCTCAAGAAGGCTACTCCGTTTCGGATGTTCAATCTCGAGTTTATTTTTAGCAATTAAGAATCATTAAGTTAAGATTAATTTCCATCTTGTCTCTGATTTTTAACGCTTTAATCTAAACCGCTAATGCTTTAGGCCGCGCAATTAATTTGATCAATTCGGCGGTGGCTTTATCAGAGGTAATGCCTTCTGCTTCAGCTTTAAAGTTCATCAGCACGCGGTGTCTTAATACGGGTGCAGCCATAGCATGTATATCTTCCATTAATACCGCATATCTGCCTTTTAGCAATGCACGGGCTTTAGCTGTTAGTATTAAAGCCTGCCCTGCACGTGGCCCGGCACCCCAGCGTACCCACTCTTTTACATAATCCAACTCACTGGTATCCGGACGGGTAGCGCGAATGAGTGAACTTACATATCTTACCAGGTCTTCGCTTATGCTTACCTGTCTAACCAACTTTTGCGCCTGTTGAATTTCTTCTGCGGATATAACGGCGTTAACGGTAGCTTTTACGGTGCCTGTGGTACGGTTTAATACTTCATATTCTTCCTCAACTGTTGGATATCCAATTCTAACAAGCAATAGAAAGCGGTCTAATTGTGCTTCGGGCAGGGGGTAAGTTCCGGCTTGCTCAATAGGATTTTGTGTAGCCAGGATAAAGAAGGGCTTATCTAACGGATAGGTTTGTCCCCCGTAAGTTACCTCAAACTCCTGCATGGCCTCTAATAATGCCGACTGTGTTTTTGGCGGTGTACGGTTAATCTCATCAGCCAGGATAATATTTGCAAACAGCGGGCCTTTATTAAACTTAAAAAACCGCTTGCCGGTAACATGATCCTCTTCTAAAATTTCTGTACCAACAATATCTGTCGGCATCAGATCGGGTGTAAACTGAATACGCCTGAAGGATAGGTGTAAGGCCTGTGACATGGTTTTAACCAATAAGGTTTTAGCCAAACCCGGCACACCTTCCAGTAAACAATGGCCTCCTGCAAGGAAAGCGACAAGTAGTTCGTCTAATATATGTTCTTGTCCTACAATTACTTTCTGTATCTCAGTTTTAAGCTGCGGAAGCTTAGCAAGCAGCTTTTTTATATTATTTTCGGTAAGTTCCAAACCCTTTTGTAAATTAAGTATAGTCGAAGTATTAAATTGACCACAATATCATGTTTTTTTACAAAGAATGCGATATGATTTTAGTAAAATCTAAACAAAGTATCTAAAAAATTACAACGTGTATAAAATATTTATGAGTTTGGATGAAATTTTCCATTAATTTTATAGTTTTATTGATAAATGCCACTAATTTCAAAAGCAAAATTCACATTTACCCGGTTTAGTTATCATTCCGGCGATTGGGATACCGACCAGCGCATGCCTTCAAATATATTGAACTCATTGCTGGAATATACCACTATACCTATTGATCAAAAAGAAAAGGTAGTTGCTTTAAGCAGTCCTGACATTTTTTTATCTCCATTCAGCTATCTGAGCGGCCATAAACTGGTGCAATTTGATGAGCAGGAACGGGCCAACTTTAAAAAGTATGTGCAAAACGGAGGTTTTGTATTTGCAGATGATTGCAACCATGATATTGATGGTTTATTCGCTAAATCATTTGAAGCGCAAATGGTATCGCTTTTTGGAAATGACGCGTTGAAGAAGATTCCGAATGATCATGAGATATACCGTTCCTTTTTTACTTTTAAAGGACCGCCGAATACTTCATTTGAATTGAACGGCTGGGGTGATGACCTGATACATGATTATTTGAAGGCTATTATTATTAACGGCCGCATAGCTGTTTTATACAGCAATAAAGATTATGGCTGTGAGTGGGATTATGATTTCAGGAACAAACGTTTTTTATCTGAGGATAATACCAAGTTCGGGGTAAACATTGTGGTGTATGCAATGAACTCTTAATGAATAGGGGGAGGGGTACAGTGAAGGTGTTTTGACCTATTTAATTATATAGCAGAATTATTATAATAACAAGAAAGCCGCCTCAAATTTGAGGCGGCTTTCTTTATGTTTGTTATAAAACTTTAGCTATTACCTGCCAATAAGCGGATTAGTTTGTTGTTCGTTACCAGACATTGGCCAGATGTATGATGTGCCATAACCGCCAACAGGTATAGAAGCAACGTTAGATTTTGCCGGAATAGCAAGGCCTAAACGAAGCAGGTCAGCCCATCTTAAACCTTCACCCAGGAACTCAATGTTTCTTTCTTCCAATAATGCAGACTGAAATGCTGCTGCAGATGGGAAGCTGGCAACGGTATAAGTTGTAGTAGGGTCTGATCTTTTATGTACGGCATTGAACAATGCAACGGCCTGCGGATCATTAGGGCCGGCTGTCATAACGCGGGCTTCAGCCAAGTTTAATAAAACTTCAGAATATCTCATTACGTTTGCCCAGTCTAAATATGGAGCACCTAACGGCCATTTTGTTAAATAGGTTTTTGTACCCACTTTATTAATAAAGCCTCTTCTGGCATCAGTGCTTACCCAGTTAGGATCGGTAAACAGGGCGCTGGAAGTGTTTATGTAAAACTCGCCTGCTCCTGTGCTGTTAAAGTAATCAGCCAAGGCATTCTGTCCGCCTGGTTGATCGGTGGTTGATCCAATTGTAAATGGTGCAGAAAATACTGATTCAGTTGTAGTATACGGAGCCTTAAAAACATTAGCAATAGATGCTTGCAATGCAAAAGGCACGCCACCATTGGTAGCTGTAAAAGGCGCAGTAAGACTGACAATTTTATTGGCTTCAGTAATAACATTGGCATACTGGCCCATGCTTAAATACACCCTTGTTTTGAAAGCTATAGCTGAATTTTTATGTGCCCTGGTAACATTAGATACCGCGTCAGGATAAGTTGCAGGCAACGCAGTTTCAGCATCACTTAAATCTTTTATTATTTGCGCATAATCTGCTGCAACTGTTGCGGGGGCCATTGCGTAATTTCCATATGCTGATAATCCTTTTAACTGCAAAGGAACGCCGGGAGATCCGCCATTGTTAACAGAATAAGGCACACAATACATTTGCATTAATGCATAGTAAGCCAATGCGCGTACAAATTTAGCCTCAGCTATGTAATTTGCAGCTAAGGCAGTCCCAACAACCGCAGTTCCTGTGCTATTCATTCCATCAATAAATAAGTTGCAGTTGTTTATCGTTAAATAAGCCTGCGCCCATAAGTTAATAACCTCAGAGCTGGTACTATTAACGGTTTCAGTCCAGGTTTGGTAACCAGTTACTGAGTTAGCAGTTGAGTTTATCCAGTTATCAGCTTTTATGTCATTGTAAATCTGATATCTGCCGCCATAAAGCTGTCCGTTTTTTAAAGTGCTATATAAACCGAACACCTGGCCTGAAATGCGGGCTGATGTGGAAAAGGCATCCTGGCTGGAAACCGAAGTTGGCAAAGCAGGATATAAGCTACTTTTTTGACATGCATAGGTGCTTAGTAACACTATGCTTAGTATAAATATAAATTTCTTTTTCATTTCTTTTAAATTAACTAATTAAAATTTAAGTGAGAAACCAGCTGTAAATGTTCTGCCATTTGCCACTGTATTCCTGTCAACACCTGGGGTACTATTACTTGTACCATTGGAAGCTACTTCCGGATCAGGACCCGGATATTTGGTGATGATAAATAAATTTTGACCGGTAACATATAACCTTACGCTTTTAACACCTATTTTGGATAGTAGAGGTTTAGGTAAGGTGTAACCAAAATTCACAGTTTTGAGCTTTGCAAAATCGCCTCTGTAAGTATTAAAATCAGTAGGGAAAGACGTACCATTTGATACGTTATCACCGAAAACTACTTTAGGAAAGGCAGCCACCTGACCAGGAGTTGTCCAATGATCTAAAATATTGGTTGAGTTATTAAAGTAACGCTGATCGGTTAACGTTGCAGCAGTACCATAATAAACATAGAATCCAAGCTGATAAGTAAATAAAACATTTAAATCAAAGTTTTTATAATGGAAGGTGTTGCTTAATCCTCCTACTTCTTTAGGTGTTGCATTTCCATAATCCACAGCGTCAGCGGTCTGATTTATACTGTTCAAGCTACCAGAAGAGGTAAGATAGGGTGTGCCATCCATGTTAAAATAATGTGCAGAGCCCTGAGGGGTCTTTACCGCATTAAATGAATATTCAACTTGTTTTCCCTGACCGTTTATAAATATGCGGTCTCCATTACGGGGGTCAACACCGGCTGAACGAATGATGTATAAATCTCCAACGCCGCCGCCAACTTTGTTAATATTAGCGATCTCAAGGCTTGAGGTGGAATAAGTAAAGTAGTTAGTTCCCGGTATTAAAGCCGTGATTCTGTTTTGGTTGAAGCTGATATTGAAATTTGCACTCCATTTGAATGCTCCTGCTCTTAATATATCAGCATTGATCGTAAATTCAAGGCCTTTATTATATAACGACCCAACGTTAACCGGAGGATTAGATGCTAACCCTGCCGAAGGTACCTGAGGTACATTGAAAATCAAACCGGTTACATTATCCCTGTACGCACCGATTTCTCCCGTAATACGGTCATCTAAAATACCGAAGTCCAGGCCAATATCCGTTTTTGAACTATTTTCCCAGCCTAACGAATTATTACCGGTTACAGTTGGAATAAGTGTTGGATTGCCATTATATAGCGCACTTGCGCCATATTGTGTATAAGAGCCAAAATCACTTAGGCCACTGGTGTTACCCACCCTGCCATAGCTAGCCTTAAGTTTAAAGCTGCTGAATACTTTATCGGCGTTTATGTTTTTCCAGAAATTTTCTTTTGTAATTTCCCAGCCTGCGCCAAAACCCGGAAAGTAGCCATATTTTTTATCAGATCCAAAGGCGGAGAATCCGTCCTTTCTGATCGTTGCTGATAAGAAATATTTCTCATTAAAGTTGTAATTTAAACGTCCGAAAAATGATACCAGGTAATTTTGTGTGTTAATTAAAGTAGATGCGGGTGCAGACACATTTACATAACCAGCTTGAATTACATTGAACGCCGGATCTGAAAGTATGCTACGATTTACACCGAAACCATATTGAGTTTGTCCTTGTTGCTCATTACCTAACAATAGGGAAAAGTTGTGTTTCCCAAATGTGCGATCAAATTGCGCTGTATTGCTCCATACGTATCTTCTGTTTTGCGCATAGCTGTCCTGAGCGCTGGCATTATTGGTTTGAACACCATTAACCACAGAAAAGTTAGAAATAGGGTTAAAGAAGCTGTCGTTTACTGTGTTGATATAGTCAATGCCATATACCGTTTTTAAGGTAATCCATGATAATGGTTTTACCTGCAAATACACATTACCTGTTAAGTGCGTAATATAGCTATTAGCACGGTCCAGATTAAGAGCCACCGCTGGGTTAGAATAGCTATTTGTATATCCCTTGTTATTCATTATGCCCAACAATCCATTTGAAGGGTTTAAGTTATAAGAACCATCATTGTTATATGGTGCAAGATTGGGTGGCAGTAATAAAGCCAACCTTCCCAAACCGGCTACTGCATACGCCTCACCTGGTAAAGAACCTGATGATGTTGCTGCAAGGTTAGCCTGATCAGCATAAGCGATTTTTGCGCCCATGGTAACATATTTATTAGGCCTGTGATCAACATTAAAAAGCATCCCTTTGTTATCAAATTCATTTTTTGCAATGATGCCTGCCTGTTTGCTCCAGTTTGCAGAAGCATAATAAGTGGTTTTATCTGTACCGCCTGATATACTGGCTGTACTGTTATAGGATGTTCCTGTTTGGTAAATCAGATTTGCCCAATTGGTATTAATCGGATTTCCATTAGCATCAGGAGTTAAAGTCATGTATGCCAAAGGAACAGTTTGAGGGTTTGTAACGGTTGCATTATACAAGCCTGCATTTACCAATGCTTCATTTTTTAAGGTAACATATTGCTGTGCATTTAACATTTGAGGCAACCTGGTTACTTTAGTCATACCCATCCAGCTATCCAAAGTTACAACAGCATCGCCTTTTTTACCCTTTTTGGTAGTTACAAACACAACACCGTTTGCAGCGCGGCTACCATATATAGCTGTAGCAGATGCATCTTTAGCAATATCAATGCTTTCAATGTCATCAGGATTGATGTTAGCCAAGGCGTTACTTCCTGATTCCCCAGCGCCAACGTTACCATCAAAACTTGGCACACCGTCAACTACAATAAGCGGTTGCGATCCGAGGCCGATGGAATTGGTACCCCGGATATGGAAGACCGGCGGAGCATTTAATACCCCGCTTGGTATAGTTATTTGAACGCCTGAAGCTTTGCCTGCAAGAGCGTTTTCGAAAGATGTTACTGGCTGTTCAACCAGGTCACTGCCTTTTACCTGTGCAATACTGCCGATGTTATCCTTCTTTCTTTGTGTGCCATAACCAATAACCATAACGTCTGATAATTGGGTTTGGTTGGATTCCATCGTAACCTTTACCGTAGAGCCGGATATTACAATAGACTGTGTTTTGTATCCAACGGATGTAAACACCAATGTTTCTCCGGTACTCGCATTGATCTTGAAGATACCCTGAGCGTTGCTTTGTGTGCCGGTTTTAGTTCCTTTTATAGTAACACTAACGCCGGGCAGTGGGCCGCCGTCATCTTTATCGGTCACTGTTCCTGTAATGGCGCGGGTTTGGGCATAGACATGTGAGGCTATGAACATCAAAACCCACATACTGCTAAGTAGTAGTTTTTTCATTCCTAATTAATAAGTCAGTTAATAAATAAATTAATAAATCGCTCTAATATAGTGGTAATATTTAAATTATGACCTAAAAAAATAAAATAAATTCAAAAAAAGGGCTATTTTTATTTAAATGTTAAAATTATAGTTAATGTTAATTAAATAATTTAGACTTTTTTTTAAACTGGGCATAAAAAATGGACTTTTTTTAAAAAATTGCAATAGTTTTTTATTTTTTATTAAGAAAATTTAGATTTTTTAAAAAAAATAAGTAATATGTTAAACATTTCGCAAAAATACATATAACAAATATTTTATTTTGTTATCATTAAGTACATAAAAATAAAATGTATTATATGAAACCTAAACTGAGTATAATATAAGGTTGGAAATTGTAGTGGGTGAAAATTCCGTGTCAATATGAAAACTTTGTTTTTGTACGTTGTTATCGCTTTTTTTAATAAAAAAAGCAGAAGGAATGAAAAAATAAAGTTTTAAAACAGAAATTTATTTAATCAGTGTCTGTATTTTTAACAAACGCTTACTTTTTTGCTAAATAAAAAAACCCCTGCTATCATTAGCAGGGGTTTAAAGAAAAAATGTAATCAGTTTCCTTACAAATTCGCTTTTACTCCGTATTTACCAGCAAATTTCCTGTAAAGTTGTTTGTGCAGATTGTCAAGGTTAATGCTTCTGCCTTGTATGAAGGCGTTTTGCACATCAATGGTAATCATATCTAAAGCATCACCCCCTGAAATAAACAAATTGGCATCTTTCCCTTTTTCGAGGGTGCCGGTGGTTTTATCAATACCTAATATTTTAGCATTGTTAAGGGTGATCATAGATAAGGCCTGTTCTTTAGTTAAGCCATAACCCACTGCTTCTCCTGCTTCAAATGGCAGGTTACGCTGGCGCCAGAAACCAATACCGGTTAAGCCATACATTACACCAGCATTTTGTAACAGCATGGGCAGTTTGTAGGATATGTATACATCATCTTCCTCCTTTTCAGGCAGGGCCTGTGTTTCGCGAATAATTACCGGTACATTGTTTTCCTTTAAAATATCTGTTACCAGATAGGAGTCTTTACCGCCAACAATTACAGCCTGTATACCCAGCTTTTTAGCGAATGTTACGGCTTGTGTAATTTGTTTCGCTTCATCAGCAACAATGAACAGTTTTTTTGTACCGTTAAATAATCCCTTCATAGCTGCAAACCGAACGTTAGTTACTGCCGGTTTTGCAATTTCAGCATAGGCTTTAGCTTCTGCAAAAAGGGTGTATAGCTCATCTACCGCTTTTTGAGCACGTTGAGCAGGTGTTTCAGTTGTCGTTTCAGGAGCAACTCCTCTTCTGCCGCCGCGACGGCCAGCACTGGCTGAAGGCCAGTTTAAATGTACGGCTATATCCTTTTTATAAGCGGCATCTTCCCAGTTCCAGGCATCCAGTTGAACTACGGATGAAGTGCCTGAAATTATACCACCGTTTGGAATAGGTTGTGCTAATAAAATGCCATTAGAACGTACGGTTGGGATAACTTTTGAGTCGGTGTTGTAAGCTACCAACGAGCGTACATGAGGGTTATAAGTACCTGTTTCAACATCATCAACCGTACCTTTAGCACCTTCTTCAATTTCAATTAATCCTAAAGTGGTCATTGGGCATATGAAGCCCGGATATACTTGTTTGCCGGTTGCGTCAATTACTTCATAACCGGAAGTGCCGGGTGCTGAACCTTCGCCAATACCTGTAATTTTACCTTTATCAAAGGTGATATAACCATTATTAATTACCTGTCCGTTACCAACGTGTATGGTTGCGCCCGTAATTACAATAGGTTTTGATTGTGGTTTAGCAGGGGATATGGTAGCCTGCCCGTAAGAGAGGGTAATGCCAAGCAATAATCCTCCTAAACTTAATATTGTTTTTTTCATGATTATTTTCAAATAGGATTATTGATTTTTAATATTATTATCATCAGACTCTGCTGATGCTGCGGCACGTGCTTTCTCCATTTCTGTATAAGCGTCTTTAACTACAAAGTTTTCTTCTTCTATGCTATCGCAAGTATATAAGCGCCTACGGGCAGCGGCAGGCCTTTGCGTTGCGGAGCCGGCATTTTTAGCCTCAACCATTTTTTGTATAATACGGGCCTCGTCGGTTTTCATCCTTTTTTGATTGTCTGCATCTTTTGAAAAGTCCCAATAAGGAACACCGTCTACATAAGTTTTTTCGCAAACCGCATAGATAGATAAAGGATCAGCAGACCATAACACAACGTCAGCGTCTTTGCCTGGTTTAATACTGCCAATGCGATTTTCCATGTGCAGCATGGTTGCAGGGTTAAGTGTCACTAATTTTAAAGCGTCTTCTTCGCTCATTTTACCATAAGTTACAGATTTGCCAGCTTCCTGGTTAAGGCGGCGTGCCATTTCTGCATCATCTGAGTTGAATGCTACTATTAAACCTTCATCATGCATTAGTTTGCCATTATAAGGAATAGCTTCGGCAACCTCATTTTTATAAGCCCACCAGTCTGAGAAGGTAGAGGCGGCTACACGATGTGCTTTCATTTTATCGGCCACTTTATAACCCTCTAATATGTGAGTAAAGGTATTTACATGGAAGCCCATAGAATCGGCCACGTGCATCAGCATGTTAATTTCTGATTGTACGTAGGAGTGGCAGGTGATAAAACGTTTGTTGTCCATTATATCAGCAAGGGTTTCCAGTTCCAGATCCCGGCGAACATTATTTCCTTTTATAGCACGGGCCTCCTTGTATTCTTTGGCACGTGTAAAGGCATCAACATATACTTCTTCAACACCCATACGTGTTTGCGGGAAACGCAGGTTGGCATTTGGCTGGTTACCGGCGCCGCTATTAGTTCCTTTTACGTTTTCTCCTAAGGCAAACTTGATAAATCCATCAGCTCCTTCAACTTTTAATTGTTCTGGTAAAAGGCCCCAGCGATGTTTGATCAATTGTGTTTGACCACCAATGGCATTAGCCGAACCGTGTAAAATATGAGAGGTTGTAACACCGCCAGCCAGCTGGCGATATATTTCAATGTCTTGTGCATCAAGTACATCAGCAACGCGTACTTCGGCTGTAACAGATTGTGTGCCCTCATTAATGCCCCCTGTAGCGGCAATGTGCGAGTGTTCATCTACTATACCTGGGGTAAGGTGTTTGCCGGTAGCATCAATTACTTTTGCGCCGCCTGCTGAAAGGTTTGTACCTACGGCCTTAATTTTTCCGTTTTCAATTAAAACATCAGCATTTTTTAATATGCCTTCTTTTTCGTTTGTCCAAACGGTAGCATTTTTAAATAGCACGGTTTCTGCTTTAGGTATTTCAGTGTTACCATAAGCTACAAAAGGATATATAACCGGACCAACAGGTACATTTGGCCTTGCAGCATCACCACGGGGACCACCAGGTCCACCGCCTTGCGGAGCCGGGCCTGTGTAAGTTGCTGTCCAGTTAACACTGCTTCCATCAGGTATTGTGGCAATACCTTTAAGGGTGATAGGAGATGCTGATGCAATATAGCCTGATAAACGGATAATACCTGCGGGATTGCCCTTCAGGTTAAAATAAATACTTACCTGGTCACCTGTACGTGTAATAGTGCCACGTGTACGGGTACTGTCTGCTCCTGTGTGTGACAGGTTTACATCATAGGTTCCGGGCGCGCCACCAATAGCTATAGTAGTGTTAGTAAAACCACTACCGGTAAGTGTATAATTACCACGCAAATCAGTAATATCCATTTTTGATACTACATATTGCTGGCCTTCTACCCAGTTTTCATAAATTACATTATCTGCTTTGAATAAATCATTAGAAGTGATCAGGAAGCTGGCTATTTTTCCTTTTGCTATAGTGCCAACTTTGTCGGCAATACCCAGCATTTCTGCAGGAGTGATTGTTAATGAATTTAAAGCTTGTTTTTCAGTCAATCCGTAATTGATTGCACTGCGGATATTTGTCCAAAAATCGCGGGCATTGGAAATGCCGTAAGAGGTGATGGCGAATTTTATTCCCGCTTTTTCCATAACACCCGGATTGGTTGGGGCAAGCTCCCATGCCTTTAATTGCGCATAGCTAATGTTGCGGGCATCAAGGGCGTCTTCTACATCATAGGGCGCCGGGAAGGTTAATGGAATAATAAAAGCGCTCCCGGTGCCTTTCATAGCATCAATGCGCTGATATTCTTGTCCATCAGTTTTGAAAATATATTGCTTGCCAAATTCCTTTCCAATTTTAGCGGCACGTAAAACGCTTTGCGGATCACTTGCCTCAAATATTTGAGACAGGCTTTGGGCTTTGTTAAATTCATCTAAAGAGATATTGTATTCTTCTTTTTGATTTTTATACCATTGCGCATCATAATAAGTTTGGCGTATTAAAGCTACAGTGCCCATTAATGATGATGGATAGTTAGTTGCCGCCGTTCCTTTATTAAAAGAGTAATTCGCAGCTGCCTGGTCATTAATCATTACAAAGTTATCGCGATCATCTGCTAAGCTAACTGCTACAGAAGTGCCCCGTGCTATGCCATCATGTATTAATGATTGTACGGTGCTGAAACCAATCTTTTTTAAATCAGCTGCTGTTGTGGCATTAGTGTGAAATACCATTTTAGCACTCATTTCGGGCTTGATTGCCTCATTCCAGCCAAAGGCACCTGCTTTGGTTGATATAGGATTTGATGTACGTCCGCCACCAAAACCTCCGGCAGGAAATGCTTGCCGTGGTGCTTCGGGCATACCATAAGTGCTGTAGGCATCTACAAGGCCCGGATAAATATATTTTCCTTTCAGATCAATGGTAACATAGCCTTTTGGTACAGCTATGCCGGCTCCTACAGCCTCAATCATTTTGTTTTTAATCAGCAGCGTACCTCCAGTTATAGTTTGGTCACCGCTAACTACAATAGTAGCGTTAATAAAAGCGAATTGCTCCGGACGAACATCCCAGGCGCCGTTAACAGGAAATGTTTCGGGGTACTTTTCCTGTGCACGACTCAGCTGATAAATCATCAGGGCAAAACAAAAGAGTAATAATTTTTTCATTCTAAATTGAATTAAATCAGTTAATAAATAAATCAGGTGTAAATTAATAAAATTTTTATAAGTGCAGTTTTGAGTTAAATTCTAATAAAAAAATGCCATTTTTATTATGAATTATGCATTAAGTATATGTATCTTATATATAATTTTGATTTTTATCGAAAAAAGGCAATATAATTTTGATTTTCTTTGCTATATTTTAATTATTTATGTAATCAATAAAAATATGGCAGAGAAATAGTTGATAAATAAGACTTTTTTTGCGAAATTGTAATCAAAAAATTACTTGTTATAGGATATGTTTTGATATTTACTGAGGTTTTACGGTTTGATTGTGGTTAAAAGCAGATCTAATGCTGCCTTATCTGGTAAGGCTTTTGCCGTAGGGGTATCTCCTAATATCATTATTTGGTTACTATTAGTTGTATATGAGGGCCAGTTGGGTAATCCCTTTCCATTTGGATTGCCGTATTTAATAAAATTAGCCCAATATGATGAGATAGTATGAGCCAGTTCATGGTCAGCAGGCTGCCATGGCCTGTTGATAAATTTCAAATTGTCATAAGCATAGCCAACTTCGCCGGTATGAAAAGCACCAATGTTTTCATATATACCTGTTCCCGGTACTTTATGCGTAAAGCGGTATACATATACTTTTGTTCCCCTTTCACTCTCCACATTGGCCAGCGTGTAATTCTGGATACCAAACATGATATCTTTTGAAAGTTTATATTGAGATGAAGTAGCTTCATCTTCCGTATTTGCAGGATAGTATGTTAAAAAGGTACGTGCATTTGCACCATAAGTTTGTTCGGCTTGTTTACGGAAGTTTTCTGCATTTTTCAGGGTGCCATATAACATGCCTTCATTTTCATTCCACCCGGTAAGCAGCGCAACATTGTTTTGTTTATTTGCAGCAAAAATGGCGGGTATAGCTTCTGGCAGTACATAACCGTCAATAATTGGCCCGAAAGCTCCTTTAGCCCGGTTTTGTAAATCTTCGGCAGGCATATTCCTCAAGTCGGCCAGTGTGGTGGTTTTTAATGTTTGAGCGATTGTTATGCCTTGTTCCGTGGCCTGTTGTAAATTTCTCATGCCTCTTACCGAACCTACCATGCTGGCGCCGCTTTCGGCAATAGCTTTTTGGAACAGGTTTTTAGCAAGGGGAGAGGCTATTAAACAATTAACGCTCATTGAGCCTGCAGACTGGCCGGCAATGGTTACATTTTCAGGGTCGCCGCCAAAGGCTGCAATGTTTTTTTGTACCCATTTTAAAGCCGCAATCTGTTCTAATAAACCATAGTTACCTGATGCGCTATAACCCGACTCTTTTGTTAATTCGGGATGTGCAAATGAACCGAAGATACCAACCCGATAATTGAAGCTTACAAATACAATTCCCTTAGTTGCCGTAGCTTCACCATCATAAATAGGTACGTTACTACCGCCACTATTAAAGCCTCCGCCATAGATCCAAACCAGCACCGGCCGTTTTTCTTTAGCCGATTTTGCAGCCGTCCATACATTTAAATATAAGCAGTCTTCACTCCGGATAGATTCTTTGGGAATTAAAAATTCTTCAGACCACATACTCATCGGTTTCGGCGGATTTTGAACAGGGTCTGGTCCATAAGTAGTACATTTACGTATGCCTGTCCATGGTTTTGCAGGTTGGGGAGCCCTCCATCGCAATTCCTTAACCGGAGGTAATGCGAATGGTATGCCTTTATAGGCAATTACATCGCTGTTTTTACTTTTTACACCAGTTATTAATCCTGTTTCAATTTTGATTGGGCTGTCTTCCGCTTTTTTTCTTTCTTCTGCAGTAAACGAAAATAATACAGTTATACATACCAAAGCGGCAGCAAGCAGTTTAAGCGGTTTCATAATTGGATAATTGGTGATATAAATATATAAAGTATTATTAACTTGTAATAAAAGCTTAATCATTTAAAACAAGAAAATAATAACGTTTATATTGGCTTTCAAATACGAAAAGGCATTTAAGCTACCAACTGCTCAAATATCCTGTTCAATGTTTCCAATGCATCTATGCAAAATCCAGGATGTACTTTTGATGCCTGTACTACGGTACTGCGGGTTGCAGTGAGCCAGCGAAAGCGGGATGCCATATCCAGTTTACCAATGGGGCCAGCATCCGCATCGCCCTTGCAAATGCGCTCAAACGAGCAAAGGTGTTCCTTAACTTCAGCTATATCTATATAACCTGAAAAACATTGCAGGCGTTTCTCATCTAACAGGTACCTGGTTTGCAGGAATTTCTCTTTCTGACAATATAAAATAACGCCAATATTTAAAAATTCTTCACGTTCCACCCTTGGTACAACGCGGATAATGGCGTACTCAAATAAGTGTTTCTCTTGCATGTTTGGCTTCTGTTAAAAAGATTGCTGAATGTGCAATACGTGATACTAAAAATTGAACGTATGCCTGCCTGTATTGTTCGGGAGTTTCAAAGGTTTCACCGGTTAGCCACTCATCCGGTATTAAAGCTATAATTGATTGGATTTGTTCGGCAGTAAGCAGAGAGCGAAACTCCTCGTCAACCAGATCCAATTCGCTTGCTTTGGACAGCAATACATGATCTTTTACCTGTACAAACGGGCGTTTGGCCTGTTCTTCCCAATTATCCCACGAATGATGAAAATATAAAGCCGCGCCATGATCTATCAGCCATAATTCTTTATGCCATACCAGCATATTGGTATTACGGGCAGTACGGTCAACATTGGTTAACAGGCAATCCAGCCAAACAATTTGCGACGATAATTTTGGATCAAGCGTGGTAACTGTAGCGTCAAAAGTAATAGCACCCGAAAGATAATGCAGTGCAAGGTTAAGCCCAACGCTGGCTTTAAGCAAGTCCTGTATTTCTTCGTCGGGTTCGGTGCGGCCAAAGGCAGGGTCAAGATTGGCAAATACAATTTCCGGAACCTTTAAACCTACAACGCGTGCAATTTCACCGCCTATCAGCTCAGCTATTAATGCTTTAACACCCTGACCGGCGCCACGGAATTTTAATACATATAAAAACTCATCATCGGCCTCGGCAATAGCAGGCAGGGAGCCGCCTTCGCGTAAGGGTGTAACATAACGTATTACGTTAACTGTTCTGAGCTGCGGTTGATTAATGATCATATATAACATCCGGATAGCCGGAGAAGAAAGTTTGAAAATAGCTCAAATTTTTTAAAAATCAACATGAGGCGATTTTTAAGGGATCAACATTTTTCTAAACGCCAGGCTATCACCTTTAAAGGCATCAAAATCTACCAGATGATTAATGCCGTTTACACGGGCTTGTTCAGAATGCTGCCAAAATATCCAGTTGGTTGACGGGTTTATATTCAATTCGGGCTGGTTGTAATGGGCTATCCATAATTTATAATTGTCATAATAGCCGGCCAGATAATCCTGGTAAAAGCTTAATCCCGAATAAATAATAGGTTGGGTATGGGTTTTAGCTTGTATGTAATTTAAAAAGTCATTTAATTCGGCCCTCATTTTTTCGGGGCTTGTGCCATATAATTTTTCAATGTCTACAACGGGAGGCATATCACCTTTTTCATATTTTACATTTTGCAAAAAGAATTTGGCCTGCCATTTGCCATTCTTTTCAGGTCTGAAGTAATGGTAAGCTCCGCAGATAATACCCACTTTTGGCCCCTCGCGCCAGTTGCGCTGGAAATAGGGGTCAACCGTTAGCAAGCCTTCGGTAGCTTTAATAAAGGCAAAACTGATGTGCACGCTGTCTTCTTCCATCGCTTTCACCTGCTGCCAGTCTATTTTACCTTGTGCATACGAAACGTCAATACCATGGATGGAATACTTCTGCGGTATGCGGATATGAAAACTATTGTAAGTACGGTAGTTGGGGTTTTCGCCGATATCTCTTATCCAGCGCCACGTGGCGGTAAAGGTTTTTAAAACATAGCCATAATAAAAGGGTGATAATAAGATAAGCAGCAGGAATGCCAGCACAATTTTAAATTGTACAGACAATCCTTTATTCTTTTTTCTTTTTGCAGGAGCTTTTTTCTTTGCAGGTGGTTTCCGGGTGACCGGAGGTTTTTTGTTTACAGGTGGCACAAGACAAAAATATAAAAATGAGTTGAGTTGAGTGTATGTTGTTAGTAAATGTGGCGCTTGGAGAGCGGCTCACCCGGTCGTTGCTTCGCTGGTCGACCTCTTCGCCTTTTGGCGGAAAGATGGAAACAGCTTTTCTTTCGCAGAGAAGAGGGGCAGTGAATCGTCGGTGTGTAAATGCAGGTAATTATTTAAACAACTGCAATATATTCCACCAAATGGCAGTGGTTGCAAACCCAATAATTAAACCAATACCAATAACCAAATTGGAAAGACGTGGATTTAATTGATAATCATTAGCTACTATACTTGATGACAGGAAAGTGGGCATGGCCATTTCAAAAATACTAACTTGTGTTATTATCCCCCTTAATTGAAATATAAGTGCAATTACAGCAATCAATGATGGTGCGAGCACAAGTTTATAAAGCAGCGTTACCGATATTCTTTTTAACTCATCCTTATACCCTTTAAATTGTAGCTGTAACCCGATTGAAAATAAAGCCAGCGGCCCTACCGTATTGGCCAGCCTATCAAATAATGGATTAAGCGGCGATATATTGATAAAATGAGGAATAGTTAACGCCAATATGCAGCCTAAAAAAGGAGGGAAGGTGGATACCTTTTTGAGAAGGGTTATAACGGATAATGAACTGGTTTGTGATGCGTTGATAGCAACTGTAATGCCGGCGGTTGCTAATAGCAGAAAGGTTACCTGGTCGCATATTACGCCAATAGCAATATATTTTTCGCCAAAAAATGCGGCGATTAATGGAAAACCAACGAATGAAGTATTGCTTAAACCGGCAGAGAGCGTTAAACCGGCGGCAGTTTTAGCCGGTATATTTGTTTTAGCAGCGTAAACTCTGATATACAGCCAGCCACCCAACCAAACGATCAATGGTGCTAAAGCAGGCAGTAATAAAGATGTGCTCCATTGTATATGGGGCAAATATTTAAAGGATACAGCAGGCAACGCCAGGTAGATAAGCCAGGCGTTAATACCCTTATGCGCATCAGCAGGCAGTGTTTTTGATCGCCTGAAAATCATCCCGGCAACCAGGCACAGGCCTATGATTAAGAAATTGGTCACTACGGATAATTAACAATGAATGATGGCAAACTTATAACCTAATTATTAGGCACCGGTTCCCCTGAAGTAGTTTTAAAAACATACTGCAGGTTATTATATAAGGCGTATCCTACAAGGAAACGCCTCTCTTCCATGGAATAAAATCATCCTGGCCATGCCTTACCGCGCTCACTTCAATTTCACCGCTGGCTACTTTGATAACATAATCTAAAATCCGCTCACCTGCCTGTTCAATAGTTTCTTCACCTTCTACAATTGTTCCGGTATTAATGTCGATAATATCGGCCATCTTATTATACAGCTTGGTATTGGTTGCAATTTTAACAACAGGAGTTATGGGGTTACCGGTAGGTGTGCCCAAGCCTGTAGTAAATAAAACAATATTAGCGCCTGAAGCTACCTCGGCGGTAGTTGATTCAACGTCATTGCCCGGGGTGCATAGTAAGTTTAAGCCGGGTTTGGTAACTTTTTCAGGGTAATCCAGTACGTCGGTAACCGGCGAAGTACCTCCTTTTTTTGCCGCGCCTGCTGATTTTATGGCATCGGTAATTAAACCGTCTTTGATATTGCCCGGTGAAGGATTCATATAAAACCCGGAGCCTACTTCTTCTGCACGCTGGCTATAAGCGCGAACTAATGAAGAAAAACGTTCAGCTTTGCTTTCGTCTACACAACGGTCAATCAGGTTTTGCTCAACCCCACATAATTCAGGAAACTCAGATAAGATAACCGATCCGCCCAATGATACCAGTAAATCTGATGTATAACCAATTGCGGGATTGGCAGAAATGCCGGAAAAACCATCAGAGGCTCCGCATTCTAACCCAATAACCAATTTGCTTAACGGAGCCGGTTGGCGTGTATAAGTATTAGCTTGTATTAAACCTGCTAAGGTTTGACGTATGGCCAGTTCCATCACGTCGGTTTCCAGACCTATTTTTTGCTGATCTAAAACATACAGGGGTTTATTAAACCCGGGTGAACGCTTGTTGATCTCATCCTGTAATATGCTTACCTCAGCATGTTGGCAGCCCAGGCTTAACACTGTTGCCCCGGCAACATTAGGATGGGTAATATAGCCAGCCAGCAAGCCGCATAAAGCAATGGCATCCTGCCGCGTACCTCCGCAGCCACCATGATGGCTTAAGAATTTTATGCCGTCAACATTTGGGAACAGTTTGTTTTGCTTAGCTTGTGCAGTGTCATTTCCTATCTCTGTATATAGCACTTCATCCAGCCCGCCGCCTGAACGCACAAGGCTTATCAACTCCTGCGCCTTTATTTCATAAGTTTTTTTACGACCGTATCCTAAGGGTTTTATCAGCGCTTCCTGTAATACCTCAATGTTTCTGTTCTCACAAAAAACCATAGGTATCACTAACCAGTAATTAGCGGTACCAACACTCCCGTCTTCGCGGTGATAACCGTTAAAAGTGCTGTTTTGCCATTTACCGGCATCGGGTTTATTCCAGTCAATATGGTTTGTTCCTGTTAAAAAGTCGTTAGCGGCATGTTCAACATTAGTAATTGTAAGTAAACCACCCGCGGCAATATCGCTTTGCGCGCGGCCCACTAAAACACCATACATTATAATTTGACCACCCGATGGAATATCATTAATAGCGAATTTATGTTTGGCAGGTATAAATTCAATTACTTTATAGTTTTTACCCTGGTAAGCGGCTTCTTCACCAGCCTGCAGATCGGTAAGGGCTACTAATACATTATCAGCCGGATGAACCTTAGTTATTCTTTGTTTCATGTGTTATATTTTATTCAAGCATTTTAATAGTGTTCTGTCTGAAATGATTTTGACCAATTACAGTCTCTTTAAATCCAGGCAAAACAGTTAGATCTGTACCCCAAAGGTCTTTATTTTTTAAAATGTTTTCTACTATTTAAGTAGTTAATTTTAAGTGAAATCATCTTTATACTAAAAAAACAGTCATTGTACGTGAGCCATGCGCCCCTAAAACCAGTGATTGTTCAATATCCGCCGTTTTTGATGGCCCGGCAATAAAAGTTCCGAAACCATATTTTTCAAGACCAATCTTTTCATAGGCTTCATGCATGGTAGGTACTATTTCCTTTTTTTGCAATACAATAGCCAAATTCTGACATATAAAAGGCAGTACCCTATGGTTCAGGAGGTCATCTTTTATCCAAACCGCACCGTTTTCGGCAACACCTAAATGCGCGTTAATGATGGTTAGCTCCACATCCTGAAAAGTATGAGGTAAAACTACGCTATCATTTATGATTTCAGTAGCCTCCGAAAGTCCGGATAATGTACTTATTACCCGGTGGCTAAGAGTTGTAGTTGCTTTTATATGTGCCACAATATCATCAAGGCTGCTTATCTCTATTACTTTACCGCCAATAGCCGTAAGTGTATTCACAAATTTTTCCAGCGCACCTGTACCATCACCTTTTAAAAAGCTGATATCAGGTAAAGCCGTTAACTGAGGCTGATTGGCTGCAACTGCTGCTAATATTTTATCTCTGCTGCTCATTTCAGGTATTATTTATTTTGATTTCCTGTTTTTTTCATACCACTCGCCAAAAGATGCCTGCGGTGGTTCCGGCATGTCACGTTGTTTATACCATGGATTAAATTTATTGTTGACCGCGAATGGCGCATGTTTTAAAACCCATCGTCCAACTTTTCCACCGGTATGATAGGCTGTTGGGTTAGATAGCGTAAAGCTCATCAACTGCATTGAAGCCTTTTTGCCAGTGGTAGCATAACCATTTTTTACAATTACCTGCCGCCATTTATACAACTGCTGGTGAATATCAATTTTAACCGGGCAAACGTTGGAGCATGACCCGCAAAGCGTGGATGCAAAGGGGAGGTCTGCATATTTTTCCATATCAAGGTTTGGCGCTAATATAGAACCGATAGGGCCGGATATAGCATTATGATAGCTATGCCCACCACTGCGGCGATAAACCGGGCAGGTATTCATACATGCACCACAACGGATGCATTTTAATGAATTCCTGAAATCTTCCCTGCCTAATTGAACGCTGCGCCCATTATCAACAATAACAATATGCATTTCCTGTCCTTTTCGCGGCTGACTGAAATGACTGGAATAAGTAGTAATAGGCTGGCCTGTGGCACTGCGGGTAAGCAGCCTTAAAAATACACCCAGGTGTTTCCGTTCCGGTATAATCTTTTCAATTCCCATGCTGGCAATATGAATATCAGAAAGATGCGCGCCCATGTCTGCATTGCCTTCATTGGTACATACTACAAACTCGCCGGTTTCTGCTACCGCGAAATTTACGCCGGTGAGTGCCGCCTTTCTTACCAAAAACGTTTCCCGTAAATGCTGCCTCGCGGTTTCTGTTAAAAACTGCGGATCAGCATTACCTGCAGGTGTTCCCAGGTGCTGATGAAAAAGTTCGCCAATTTCTTCCTTCTTTTTATGGATGCATGGCAAAACAATATGGCTGGGTGGTTCTTTAGCCAACTGAACAATTCTTTCGCCAAGATCAGAGTCTATGACATCTATACCATTCTTTTCTAAAAAATCATTCAAATGACATTCTTCGGTAAGCATGGATTTACTTTTTACCATTTGCTTAATCCCTTTAGCCTGTAGCAAGCCAACAATAATATCATTATGTTCTTTAGCATCAGCCGCCCAGTGCACTTTAACGCCGTTAGCTATGGCATTAGCTTCAAATGTTTGCAGGTAACTGCTTAAATTGGATAATACATTGTGTTTTATTTGGGATGCGGTTTCCCTTAACTCTTCCCATTCCGGTAATTGATGTACCGATTTATCTCTTTTCTGCCTTATCCACCAAAGCGTTTCATCGTGCCAGTCAACCCGGTTTTCATCCCGGTTAAAGGTTTCCGCTAATTCCGCGTGATCTTTTGTTTCTATGCTCATATCTGGTCGCTTTTACTCCTGTTCCCCGTTTAATATCTGTGCAATATGCAGTACTTTAACCTTACTTCCCTGCCGGTGTAAAATTCCTTCCATATGCATCAGGCATGACATGTCTACGCCGGTAATATATTCGGCGCCATGTTCTAAATGGTCAGTAACCCTGTCTTTACCCATTTTTACAGATACGGCTTCTTCAGCAACACAAAAAGTACCGCCAAACCCGCAGCATTCATCCACCCGGTTAAGCGAAATTATCTCAATGCCTTCAACCATATTTAACAAGCTACCAGGTTTTGAAAAATCCGGGGCTACCAGTTCGCTCATTTGCGAAAGGTGTAATCCCCGCTGACCATGACAGCTTTGATGAAAACCCACCTTGTGCGGAAATTTAGCGGGTAATGACGTAACCTTTAATACATCGGTTAAAAAGGAAGTTAACTCATAAACTTTATGGCTTAATGTTTTTGCCGCTTCGGGGTCTTTATCATCATGTAAATGTTCTCTGATATGCAAAACGCAGCTGCCTGAAGGAGCCACAACATAATCAAATTCTGAAAAATTCTTTAGAAACAGCTCGTTACACCCACCTGTTAAATGTTCAAACCCAGAGTTTGCCATAGGTTGCCCGCAACAGGTTTGGTTTTTAGGATAAAACACATTTACACCCAGTTTTTCCAGCAGTTGTAAAGTGGCAATAGCGGCACCGGGGTAAAATTGGTCAACGTAACAAGGTATAAATAATCCAACTCTCATATATAGTAATAGTAGTAATAGTTTGATTAGAGGAAGTAACATTTTAATTCAATACCTATCATTAAGTATTGGCTTGTTGTTCCACTCTTTATTAATGTTAATGTAGCCCATTGCAGTAGCTACGGCTAAAAGTAGAGATTTTAATCAAATTATTTAATGCAATTTTCTTACATAGTTATATTGATATATGCCAAATTTATTTACGCATACGTTTGCGTAAAAAATAATAGGCTAAAATTTGATTACCATTAACAACAACAATACATTTGAAATGACCAACCAGTAAATCTAAACCATGCAGCAAACCAAAATAGGCAAATACAGATGGGTAATTGCAACCTTATTGCTTTTCTCAACTACTATCAATTACATGGACCGCCAGGTAATCAGTTATGTAAAAGATTATTTTTGCACCCCTGTAGCTAAAGGTGGTTTCGGTTGGACAGATAACCAATACTCATATGTAACTTCCTTTTTTACTGCTTTTTATGCCGGTGTTACCATATTCGCGGGGTTTATTATTGATAAAATTGGTACCAAACTGGGGTTGGCGCTTTCATTGATTATCTGGTCGGTTTTTGGAATGCTGAATGCTTTTGCGGGCAGTTCAGTAGTAGTTCATACCATTATTAGAAGTTTATTTGGTATTGGTGAGGCCGGTAATTTCCCGGCATCCATCAAAACCATTGCGGAGTGGTTCCCTAAAAGAGAACGGGCATTAGCTACAGGCGTATTTAATAGCGGCTCTAATATTGGCGCTATGATCTCTGCTTTATTTGTACCCTGGTGCTTGATATACTGGGGCGAAGCAGTGGGTTGGAAAATGGCTTATATTATTACAGGCGCTGTTGGGTTTTTATGGCTGATCTTTTGGTTCACACTGTATAATCCTCCGGCAAAGTCAAAGTTTGTTTCAAAAGAGGAGTTTGATTATATACATGAAGATGAGCTGGCTGTACATGCCGCCCCGTCTGAAGATGTTGCTGTAAAGGAAAAAATATCCTGGTGGAAACTATTTCGCTATCCCCAAACATGGGCCTTTTTTATGGGGAAATTTTTGACCGACGGTATTTGGTGGTTCTTATTATTCTGGTTACCTGATTATTTGAAAAAACAATTTGGAATGGATGTTCACCAAATTATCTGGCCAATATTTATAGTATATACCATTTCTATTTTCGGCAGTACTTTTGGCGGTAACCTTCCGCGAATAATGATTAACCGGGGTATGCCGGTAAATAAAGCCAGGATGAATGCCATGTTCATTATAGCATTGTTCCCTTTGTTCTTATTGCTTACCCAATACTTTGGCAACAAGGCTATATTCGGGAATTATGCTTCTGTTTTGGCCATAGCTGTTATTTGCATTGGCGCGGCAGCTCATCAAGCCTGGTCAGCTAATCTTTTTACAACAGTATCAGATATGTTCCCTAAAAAAGCTGTAGGCTCTGTAATAGGTATTGGCGGCATGGCCGGCGGTATTGGTGGTGTAATTATTCAAAGATTATCAGGTATATTAAATACCCATTATCATTCAAACCCTCAATTTGCTTACCTTATCATGTTTACTATTTGCGCCTTGGCCTATATTATAGCCTGGGGCTTTATAAAAGTATTAACAGCCAAAGCACCCGAAATAGAGGTGTAAACAATACGGGGAACATTATTGCGTATATGGAATTTTTATGACCAATTTTTTTACGGTATCATAACCATCAACAATAATGCTGGGCCTGTGTGCATCATCCGGAAAAAACAGGAAGAATTCCATTGGTGTAGCAATAGCGTATGTGCCCTCTGTTGTATAATTGGCTACATCTTTGGTTGAGTTATAAGCTTGTGTAACAGTAGCGGTTGAAACAGGAGCTTTGCCCATTTTTTCTTTCCCTATAATAATATATTGCAGATCAATAACCTTACGGTGCGATTCCCATTTGGTATCCTCAAACTTTTTTGACGGCGCTTCTGTAATTGAAGCAAATAAACCGGTGCCTTCTATGGGGTATTTACCAGGTGCAAGGGTTGATAATTTACTATCGTCTAAAAAGGTAAATACTTTATCCCAAATGGTTTTATTTAACTCGTATTGTCTTTTAAATTCAACACTATTTACTGGTGTGTGCAGCTTTATTTTTAAATCTTTTGCCCATGCATTGCTTTTTACCCATTTATCGGCTTTTTTAATGTTAGCAACTGAGTCGGTAGTTTGTGCAATAAGATGGTTAGTTACCATAGCCAAAGCAAAAAGCAATGCCATTTTTTTGATATTTAAAATACTCATTATTGAAAAGGTTAAATTGAGATGAATTTCAGGGCCTATATACAGCTACTTATCAAAATTAATAAAATATCATTCGCTGTAATAAATAATTTTGCATTATTACCAATTCAAAAATCACTAATAACTAAATGCGACTAATTGAATGCGTGCCTAATTTTAGCGAAGGGGCCAACTTAAATATCATTAAGCAAATAACGGATGTGATTACCACTGTAAATGGAGTGCAGGTATTGAATGTAGACCCCGGCAAAGCCACTAACAGAACGGTAGTTACTTTTGCAGGTGAGGCAGATGCAGTTATTGAAGCCGCCTTTTTAGCCATCAAAAAGGCGGGTGAATTGATTGATATGAGCCGTCAGCACGGCGAGCATCCGCGTATGGGTGCTACAGATGTTTGTCCGTTGATACCTATCAGTAATATAACTTTAGAAGAAACTGCCGCCTATGCCCGTATGTTAGGTAAAAGGGTAGGTGAGGAGTTAGGTATCCCTGTTTATTTATATGAATATGCCCAGGCAGATAAAACCCGCAGTAATTTGTCGGTTATCCGTGCCGGCGAATATGAAGGTTTTTTTAAAAAGATAAAATTACCCGGATGGCTGCCTGATTTTGGTCCGGTGGAAATGGATATTAAACGAGGCGCTACAGTTATAGGTGCAAGAGATTTTTTAGTAGCTTATAACGTTAACCTTAACACTACTTCTGTAGCTATGGCCAATGCTATCGCTTTTGATGTGCGCGAATCAGGGCGTATAATACGTGAAGGCGAGCAGGTAAACGACAACGTACCTGCAAAGCAACCCGGTACCTTAAAGGCTGTTAAAGCTATTGGCTGGTATATTGAAGAGTATGGTATTGCACAGGTATCTATGAACCTGACCAACCTGGCGGTAACGCCGTTGCATATTGCCTTTGAAGAGGTTTGTAATTGTGCTGCTGCAAGAGGTATACAAGTAACAGGGAGTGAACTAATAGGCATGGTACCACTTAAAGCCTTGCTTGACGCGGGTAAATACTTTCTGCAAAAACAACAAAGCAGCGCAGAAGTAAACGAAAATGAACTGATCCTTATAGCGGTAAAAGCTATGGGGTTAGATGAACTGGCGCCATTTTATCCTGCAAAGCGGATTATTGAATATCAGTTGAAGAATAAAGCCTTGTAAAACAACGATAAGTGGTGCTGGTATATACTTTGGCTTAGTACTTGTTGTTGCAGTTAAGATACTAAGTATCAACTAAGTAATGTTGTAAACATAAGTTGTTAAAGGTATTTTTTTAATAAATAAAATAAATACCTTTAACAACTTGGCGGAATAAATGTTATAATGTAATGGCCCATACTTTAAATAATGATACGCTTCTTAAAAAAAATGCTATATCAGATATAAACAATATACAGTTACCTCAGCTTTTTGATCAATTACCGGTTGCTATTTATACTTGTGACCGTTGGGGTTATATTACAGGGTATAACAGTGCAGCAGTAAAACTTTGGGGAAGAGAGCCGGAGATTGGCAAGGATCTGTGGTGTGGTTCGTGGAAAATATTTAAACCGGATGGGGATAGTTTACCCCTGGATGACTGCCCAATGGCAAGAGTACTAAAGGAAGGGATTGCAATTGAGGGAGAGCAAATAATTATACAGCGCCCCGATGGTAGTTACAGAAACGTATTGCCTTATCCTGTTCCTACATTTGATGCCGCCGGAACATTAATAGGCGCTACTAATACACTGATTGATATTACCGGACAAAAAAAATACGATGAAAACCAGGCTATGCTTGCTGCTATAGTGGATACTTCTGATGACGCTATTTACAGTAAAAACCTTAAAGGGGTTATCAGTAGCTGGAATAAGGCGGCAGAAAGAATGTTCGGGTATACGAAAGAAGAGGCGTTAGGAAAACATATTTCTTTGTTAATTCCATCATCACGCCTTGCAGAGGAGGATATTATCCTCGGCAATGTTGCTCAAGGTGAAAAAGTAGATCATTTTGAAACTATCCGTGTTGCAAAGAATGGCAGAGAAATACCCGTTTCTCTTTCTGTTTCTCCCATAAGGGACAGTACAGGACAAATTATAGGCGCATCAAAAATTGCCCGTGACATTAGCGATAAGAAGCAAGCCTATGAAAATCAGGCTATGCTTGCTGCCATAGTTGATACTTCTGATGATACCATTATCAGTAAAAATCTTAAAGGTATTATTAGCAGCTGGAACAGGGCGGCAGAAAGAATGTTCGGATATACAAAAGAAGAGGTGTTGGGAAAACATATTTCTTTGTTAATTCCACCCTCACGCCTTGCAGAAGAGGATATTATCATCAATAGTATTGCTCAGGGAAACAAAGTAGATCATTTTGAAACCATCCGTATTGCAAAGGATGGCAGGGAAATACCCATTTCTCTTTCTGTTTCTCCTGTAAAGGATGTAATTGGAAGAATTGTTGGAGCTTCAAAGATCGCCCGCGATATCAGCGAAAAAAAACTTACAGAAGGCAAGCTCCAGCAATATGCTCAAAATTTAGAGATATTGAACTCGCTTGGTAAAGTTATAGCCGAAAACCTGGATATACAGGATGTTTTACAAAAAGTAACAGATGCCACCACCCAATTGGCCGGAGCGGATTTTGGTGCATTCTTTTACAATAAAGTTGATGAAAAGGGCGAATCCTATCGATTATACACTTTATCAGGCGCTCCAAAAGAAACCTTTGAAAACTTTGGTATGCCACGAAATACA
Organism: Mucilaginibacter sp.; assembly: GCA_028287805.1. Taxonomy (GTDB): domain Bacteria; phylum Bacteroidota; class Bacteroidia; order Sphingobacteriales; family Sphingobacteriaceae; genus Mucilaginibacter. Next base: position 18,243 of record JAQBOY010000099.1, on the reverse strand, counting down.
GCCGTGTTTCATCCCACCTTTAGTGGTGAAAAGATCGTTAGGGTAGATGATATTACCAAGGATCCGAGTTACGGAAAAAGCGCGCCTCATTTCGGTATGCCAAAAGGCCATTTACCAGTGGTGAGTTATATGGCGATGCCTGTATTCTCTAAATCAGGGTCGGTTATAGGCGGGCTGTTTTTTGGTCATCATAAACCCGGAAGATTTACTGAAGAACACGAACAATTAATATCCGCTGTAACCGCCCAGGCAGCTATTGCTTTAGATAATGCTAAATTATACGAAGAAATTAAGGTGCTTAATTCTAAGAAAGATGAATTTATAGGGCTGGCCAGCCATGAGTTAAAAACTCCCGTAACAAGTATTAAAGGGTATCTTCAACTGATTGAACGAAATTTTGCACCGGATGACCGGAATAAATCATTTATTGTAAAAGCCAGTCAACAGGTAAATAAATTAGCGGCTTTAATTTCTGACCTGCTGGATATTTCTAAAATTCAAACCGGAAAACTGCCCTTTACTTATTGCAACTTTGACCTGTGTGTACTACTGAAAGAGGTTACTGACATTATGCGCCAAACCAATACCTCACATTTAATGGAACTGCATTGTGAGGAGGGTTTAATAGTAGAGGCTGATCAGCAGAGAATTGAACAGGTAATTATCAACCTGATCTCGAACGCGGTTAAATACTCACCTAACGATCAACGAATAGTTATCCATGCTAAATCTTTAGAGGATAAAATAAGAATATCTGTACAGGATTTTGGGATAGGTATAGCGCCTGATCAGCAGGAGCGAATTTTTTCCAGGTTTTACCGGGTAGAAAATTTAGCGGCACATATGTCGGGCTTAGGGATAGGCTTATACATCAGCCATGAAATAATTGACGGGCACAAGGGTAAATTATGGGTAGAAAGCACGTCTGGCCAGGGATCGACATTTGTTTTAGAAATTCCTGTACGCAGGCAGACGCAAGTAGATCAGGATTAATAAATAAAGTGCTGGCTCTCAGCACTCGCCCGGCTCTTGCCGGGTAAGCAATATTAAGCGGCATCTTGCCGCAGTAGGCCGGAGGCCTTGTGATACAGGTCACCCGGCAAGAGCCGAAGCGACTGCTGTAAAACTCTTGCTTTAATAAAAAACTTCCTGCATTTCTATTAGATTTTCAGTTGTTAATGAATGTTCATCAGGCGTTCATGTTATTATGAACGTAAACATGATTAAAAAGAAGGAGGCTATCCATTTTATAGTACAGCCTCCAGAATTATTCAATGTAAAAATATTGTGTATCTATAGGTTAGATCTTCACCTTTACCACCATTTTTTTGATAGGCCCTTCACCTATCATAGGCGCATGTACATCATCCGGGTAGAAAATAACAAACTGGCCGCCTTTTAAGCTGAAGTGCATGTCGGGTGCATCAGCATAAAACAATACATCCTTTTCGTTATTATATTCACCTTTGGGTTGGGTACAATCTGTACGCGGTTTCCATCCCATGGTTTCATGTCCGCTGATGCATACCTGTATATCAATATTTTTGTTGTGGCATTCAAATTTTTGAGCAGCAGTTTCTGCGGTTACACCATCCTTTTCAGTTACACCAGCGTTAAGGCCGTCGGCAATATCGTATTTGCCCACTTCCATCGCTTCCAGGTTTTGGTTGTTCAGGTACTCAAATGCAGCCTTGAAATTTTTATGCAAGCCGTAATATTTTTCAGCATTGGCTAAAGTATCTATGATCATAATTTGTTATTATTTGAGTCGATAGTCCACGGTGTAGGTTTACTATGGACTATCGACTATTCAAAACTATCGCTGTACTCTTCCTGAACCGTCACCCTTAACTAATTCCTGTACTTCTGCTAAAGTAGCATGGTTTAAGTCGCCGGGGATAGTATGTTTAATAGCTGAAGCTGCCACACCAAACTCAGCGGCATCGCTCATTTTTAAACCGGTAACCAAACCGTATATAAAGCCGCTGGCAAATGAATCGCCGCTGCCCACACGGTCAACTATCCGTACTTCGTATTGTTTGCTATGATAAAATTCAGTACCATCATATACCAATGCGCTCCAGCCGTTATCAGATGCGCTATGGCTTTCTCTTAAAGTAGAAGCAATATATTTAAAGCCAAATTTATCTTTCATTTGTTTAAACACATCTTTATAACCATCCAGATTTAATTCGCCTTTGGTAACATCAGTACCGGCGCTTTTAAAGCCTAAGGTAGTATCGGCATCTTCTTCGTTACCAATACAAACATCCACATACTCGCATAAACGGGTCATTACTTCGCGGGCCTTTTCTTTGCTCCACAATTTTTTGCGGTAGTTCAAATCAATACTGGTAGTTATGCCTTTGGCTTTAGCGGCTTTTAAAGCAGCCAAAGTAAGTTCAGCAGCTTTATCGCTCAGTGCAGGAGTGATACCGGTTGTATGAAACCAGTCCGCACCTTCTAATATTTTATCAAAATCGAATTCACTGATGTCAACTTCAGAAATGGAAGCATCAGCACGGTCATAAACTACTTGTGAGGCACGCATGGAAGCACCTGTTTCTAAAAAATAGATGCCTAAACGTTTTCCGCCACGGGCAACAAACTGGGTGTCTACACCATAGCGGCGTAAGTGGTTGATAGCAGCCTGACCAATTGGGTTTGCCGGTACTTTAGATACAAATGTTCCGTTTAATCCGTAGTTGCAAAGTGCTGCTGCAACGTTTGCTTCTCCGCCACCATAAGTAACGTCAAATGAATCAGCTTGTACAAATCTTTTGAAATCAGGAGTTGATAACCTCAACATTATTTCTCCCAGTGTTACGACTTTTTTAGACATCGAAATTAATATTTTTAAAATTGAAAAATAGGTTTATAAATGCTTCTACACTTACCCGTAGTGGTCAAAATTACACTAAACATAACTAATTACGAAGTTTTTAAATAAAAATTACTTAAACGTTTGCGTAAACATTTTACCCTTATTTAGCGTCTGTTATTAAATGTTTCTTTTTACATTTAACCCCAAAATATCAATAACATGAATAAAAAGGCAACAATTTTAAATCTTATACCAGAGCAAGGTATATTACCATTGTATTTTAACAAGGATACAGAAGTTAGTATAAATATTTTACATGCTTTATATAAAGCCGATATAAGAACTGTTGAATACACTAATCGTGGAGAGGCAGCTTTGAAAAATTTTGCCAGGCTGCGTGAGGTTTGTGATAAAGAATTAGGAGGGATGTATTTAGGTATTGGAACAATAAAAGATGCTGCAAGCGCGCAGGCTTTTATTGATGCAGGCGCCGATTATATTATAAGCCCGGGATTAGTTGAAGATGTGATACATGTGGCAAATAAACATGATTTGCTTTGGGTGCCGGGTTGTATGACGCCTTCTGAAATTATAAACGCGGAAAATTTGGGCGCTAAAGTGGTTAAATTATTCCCGGGAAATATTTTAGGCCCGGCATTTTTATCAGCTGTTAAAGAATTGTTTCCCAATCTTTTATTTATGCCAACAGGTGGGGTTGAGCTAAATAAAGAAAATATTGGTGCATGGTTTAAAGCGGGTGTTTGCGCAGTTGGAATGGGAAGTAAGCTGATTAGCAAAGAGCTGATGGAAGGGAAAAAATATGAGGAGTTAACTGCGGCTACTAAACAAGCTATTGAAATAGTAAAAGCCAGCAGATAATTTATTTATTCAATTAAAATCCAGTTATAAAAATATGGTGACTGTGTGGTGAAATTTGGTTTTTATAATTAGATTGCAATCGATTCCAGTATAACCAATCAATTATAGAAACCAATTTAATCCAATTATGAAAGAAAGCCGTATGGGAAAATACAGATGGGTAATTATATCCCTTCTTCTTTTTTCTACCACCATTAATTATGTTGATCGCCAGGTAATTAGTTATTTAAAAGTTTTTTTATCTACGCCTGTAGATAAGGGCGGATTTGGCTGGAGTAATTCTGACTATAGCACAGTAACCGGTTTATTCACCCTGTTTTATTCTGTTATTACCATTTTTTCAGGTTTATTGATTGATAGGATAGGCACTAAACTGGGCCTCGCACTTTCATTAATTATATGGTCAATTTTTGGTATGCTGAATGCTTTTTCTGGCAGCTCGGTTGCAGTTAATGCTATAATCAGGAGTTTATTTGGCATTGGTGAAGCAGGAAATTTTCCCGCATCAATTAAAACAGTAGCTGAATGGTTCCCTAAAAAAGAACGGGCTTTGGCTACCGGTATTTTTAACAGCGGTACCAATTTAGGAGCTATGGTAGCCGCCTTATTTGTGCCCTGGTGCCTGGCATATTTCGGGTTAATAACCGGCTATAAAATGGCTTACCTGTTAACGGGCGGATTTGGATTTATATGGCTGTTATTTTGGTTCTTGTTATATAATACCCCTGCAAAGTCTAAACAATTAACCAAAGAAGAATTTGACTATATTCATAGTGATGATGTTCAAACGGATGACCTTGTTGCACATGTAGGGCCATCAGAAGATGTGGCAGTACGGGAAAAGGTATCCTGGTGGAAGCTACTGACCTTTCCGCAAACATGGGCGTTTTTTATGGGTAAATTTCTTACTGATGGTGTATGGTATTTCCTGCTTTTTTGGCTGCCGGATTACTTGCATAAACAGTTTAACATGAGCACTGAACAATTAAAGTGGCCCACATTTATTGTTTATGGCATATCAATTATAGGAAGCCTTTTTGGCGGAAGTTTACCTATGTTTTTTATTAGTAAAGGAATGACGGTTTACAGTGCACGTATGCGTGCTATGTTCATCATCGCGTTATTGCCATTATCATTATTAAGCATTCAATATTTCGGGAATAAAGAAAACTTTGGCAGCAATGCCTCTGTGTTAGCTATTATGGTTTTATGTTTGGGTGCTGCCGCGCATCAGGCATGGTCAGCCAATCTTTTTACTACCGTGTCAGACTTTTTCCCTAAAAAAGCTATTGGTTCGGTAATAGGCATAGGTGGTTTAGGAAGTGGCGTTGGTGGATTCCTGATCCAAAAACTGGTAGGCAGGCTAACAGATTATTATGCTGCAACTCCAAATATCGCATATACCATATTATTTACTTTTTGTGCACTTACTTATATAGTAGCCTGGATAATTATCAGGGCGCTTACTGCTAAAAAACAGGTTATAGCCATTTAATTAATCATTTAAATATTTGAGTTAATAAAAAACAGCGGTTGGGTTTTAAACCCAACCGCTGTTTTTTTTATTACTAAGGTATTATGTATAATACTATTTAGCCATCCTGATTTTAATAACTACCTTTTTTGCTTTATCATAACCATCCAGCTTTAAATGCGGGCGATGTGCCTCTGCAGGAAAGAAAAGAAAAAAGTTTTTAGGGGTGGCTGTATAGTAATCGCCATTATCGTATTTATAAAAACCAATATCCTTGGTTTCATCAAATGGTGTTACCACTTCTTTAACATTTGTAAACGGTGTTGTACCTATTTTTTCTGCGCCTTCAATTACATAATGCAGGTCAACATAGTTATGATGATCTTCCCAGTTTGATTGGGCAGGTTCCTTTAGCGGGTCATTGGATACCAGTGCATATACATTATCACCGTCAATTGGATATTTACCGGGTTTTAAATTGGCCAGATCCTGTTTTTCTAAAAAATCAAATGCTTTATCCCAGTCGGCTTTATTAGCATTATATTGTTTGGCAAACTCCACACTATTAACTGACGGATCGAGCTGAATTTTCAGGTCAGGAGCCCATGCCTTACTTTTAACCCATTTGTCGGCTGTTTTTTTATTCCAGTTCGCGGGGTTAGTTTTTTGTGATAAAGCTACACTGCTCATCAATAAAAAAGCAGTTAAAATAGCCAGGCTATTGTACGTTGACAGGTTTCTCATATATTAATTGGTTTATAATTTGTCAAAATAATACTTTTTTATTTAATTCCAATAGGTTCATAAAAAAGTGAAAAAATAAAATTCCCGCAATCGATTGCGAGAACCTTTTTTTATTTATACTTTTAAAAAATAAACCAATAAACTTATTAAGTAACCTTGTAATTAGCTTATACTTCTATAAGTAACGTCCTGATTGCAGTTAAATATCACACTATAGCCAATTGAACCAATAATAATAAAAAATGAAAAAGTTGTTTACTAACAAATTAAGCCTGTTACTGCTTATAGTATTACTATTACCAACCTTAGCGCTGGTAACGAAAAAAAAATATCAATACAAATTTCAGGACCCTGCTTTATCAATTGAAGCACGGGTAAATGATCTGGTATCCAAAATGACACTGGAAGAAAAAGTTGGCCAGATGCTTAATGCAGCTCCGGCAATTGACCGTTTAGGTATTCCTGAATTTAACTGGTGGAATGAAGCTTTACATGGTGTTGCACGTGCCAACAGGTATTATAAAACCACTGTTTATCCGCAGGCTGTTGCCAATGCTGCAACATTTGACCAGCGCTCCGTGCATCAAATGGCTAATTATATAGCTGTTGAAGGTCGTGCCATTAACAATGAAAGCCTTAAAAAAAACATTCATACACAATACACCGCTTTAACTTACTGGTCGCCTAATATTAATATTTTCCGTGACCCAAGATGGGGCAGGGGACAGGAAACTTATGGAGAAGATCCGTTTTTAACCGGCAGCCTGGGTAATGCTTTTGTGACCGGTTTGCAGGGTGATGACCCTAAGTATTTAATGTCAGCAGCTTGCGCAAAACATTATGCTGTACATAGCGGACCTGAATCTTCAAGGCATAAATTTAACATAGATGTAAGTGATCATGACCTATGGGATACTTACCTGCCGGCTTTTAAAAATTTGGTGGTAAAGGCAAAAGTGGCAGGGGTGATGTGTGCTTATAATGCTTTCAGAGGCCAGCCATGCTGTGGCAGCGACTTGCTATTAAACACTATTTTACGTGATAAATGGCATTTTACAGGTTACCTTACTTCTGACTGTGGCGCCATTGACGATTTTTACCAACCCAATACCCATCAAACCTCAGCTGATGCGGAAAGTGCTGCAGCAGACGCGGTATTACATGGCACAGATGTTGAATGCGGAAGAGTTACTTATAAATCATTAGTACAGGCTGTAAAGGACAAAAAAATAACTGAAGATCAGATTAATACATCTGTTAAAAGACTGTTTACCATTCGTTTCCGTTTAGGTTTATTTGACCCGGCAGAGCAGGTAAAATACCGCCAGATTCCGATTACTGAATTAGAAAGCCCTGCGCACCATGCGCTGGCTTTAAAAATGGCCCGCCAATCTATTGTATTGTTAAAAAACCAAAATCATCTTTTACCATTAAGTAAAAATCTGAAGAAAATAGCTGTATTAGGGCCAAATGCTGATAACCAGTTAAGCATATTGGGTAATTATAACGGTATCCCTACACAACGGGTTACCGCCTTGCAGGGCATAAAAGCAAAATTAGGTCCTGGTACTGAGGTTGTTTATAAAAAGGGAATTGATTTTGTTGATCCTAACCCCAATATTAAGGCTATGGTTGATAGCGTTAAAGATGCGGATGTAATTGTTTATGTTGGTGGTATAGCCCCACAGTTGGAAGGCGAGGAAATGCGGGTAAATAAACCAGGATTTACCGGTGGCGACCGTACTTCAATTTTGTTACCTGCCGTACAAACTCAATTATTAAAAGAGCTGAAAGCAACCGGTAAACCTGTTGTTTTTGTGATGATGACCGGTTCGGCAATAGCTATGCCATGGGAATCAGAAAATATTCCTGCTATAGTAAACGCCTGGTATGGTGGTCAGGACGCGGGAACCGCAATTGCTGATGTGTTATTTGGCGATTACAACCCCGCAGGCCGTTTACCGGTAACATTTTATAAAAGCGACAGTGACTTAGGTTCATTTGAAGATTATTCTATGAATAACCGTACCTATCGTTACTTTAACGGTCAGCCATTATATGGTTTCGGCTATGGCTTAAGTTATACCACTTTTAAATATGATATGTTAACCACTCCTGCCGCTATACAATCAGGTAAAAAAAACATGGTTAGTGTAAAAGTTACCAATACCGGTAAAATAGATGGAGAAGAAGTTACTGAACTTTATATTTCACATTCAAATACGGGTATGAAAGCGCCTATAAGAGCTTTAAAAGGATTTGAAAGAAACTTTTTAAAGGCTGGCCAAAGCAAGATCATCAAATTTGAATTAAGTCCGGAAGACTTAGCATTAGTAGATAATGATGGCAACAGTAAAGCGGTTAAAGGTAAATTGATGATTAGTGTAGGAGGAAGCCAGCCTGATGCCCAAACTACTGCCAGCAAAAAAACCGTATCAAAAACTGTATCAATTATTTAATGGAATAAATTATTGCTTACAAACAATCAAGATATGCAAAATACCTTAACAGAAAAATTGCTATCCTTCAGGCTGTTTACAGCTTGCAGGATAGCAATTTTAGTATTGATCATTCCCATTCAATCTATCGAGGTAATGGGTCAGGAGGTGAAACTGAGTGATGGCTCCGGGTATTACAAAACCAAAAAATACCGAAACTTTTTTAAAGAGTACGGGCATAGCGATAAAGATATTACCTATAAGCTGGACGCCGCTTTTAAACAGCTTTTTCATGGCGATACAGCGCATGCAACCGCTTTTGATGCCGGCAAAAATGAAAACGGACCGTTAATGTATGTGTCTGATGTACCGCATTATGATATACGTACCGAAGGCATGTCATACGGGATGATGATTGCTGTGCAAATGAATAAGAAAAAGGAGTTTGACGCTATATGGAACTATTGCATGACCTATATGTACATCAGCGATAAAAACCATCCATCAGAAGGTTATTTTTCATGGCACTTAAACCGTAAGGGTGAAGCTTTAGAGGAAACTCCTGCCCCTGATGGTGAGTCGTATTATGTAATGGCACTTTATTTTGCTTCGGGCCGTTGGGGTAATGGTAAAGGTATTTATGATTATCATGCTTGGGCAGACAAGATATTAACGGCGATGCGCCATCGTGAGCAGAAATCGGGTAGTACCAAGTTTGGCCCGCGTACATTGAGTACAATGGTAAATGAAGAGCATAAAATAATCAAATTTGTTCCGGATGTAAAAAGCGGTAATTTTACAGACGCTTCTTATCATTTACCGGCGTTTTACGAATTATGGGCACGCTGGGGGCCGAAAGAAGACAGAGCTTTTTGGGCAGCTGCAGCCGATACCAGTCGTAATTTCTTTGTAAAAGCAACTAATCCGGCAACCGGCCTTGCTCCTGATCAATCTAATTTTGATGGCACACCGATGGCAAGAGGAACAAGGATAAGTAATTTCTCTTTTGATTCATGGAGAACACAAAGTAACTGGGCAGTTGATTGGGTATGGTGGCAAAAAGACGTGCGCGAACAACAGTTAAGCGATCGTATATTGTCATTTTTCGCATCAAAAGGGATGGATACTTATGGAGACCAGTATAAGCTTAACGGCGACCCAATAACAACACCTGCAGGCACACGGCATGCAAGCGGGCTTATTGCAACAAATGGTGCTTCTGCAATGGCTGCAACAAAGCCTGAGCTACGAAAAGAATTTATTGAAGCGCTTTGGAACGAGCCTGTCCCACATGAATGGGTTGAGCGTTATTATGACGGTTTATTATATATGATGAGCATGTTGCACGTTAGCGGTAACTATCGCATATATTCGCCCCAATAATAGTTAATTACAATATTGTTATTTTTGAACATGCAGCAACAGCCCAACAACCAGCTTCATGGCAAAACATTAGAAATGATATTAAACGCTTTAGTAGCGCATTATGGCTGGCCCGAGCTGGGTTATCGTATACGTGTCAATTGTTTCCTCTCTGACCCCAGTATAAAATCAAGTTTAAAATTTCTTCGTAAAACACCATGGGCGCGGAAAAAGGTAGAAGATTTGTATTTGAGCACGTTTGCAGAAGGGTAGTAATAGGTGGCTACTAACTATAAGTTATGCCAGCCATCAACATTATTTTGGAGCATAGTTATAAATGTTGTTCCCGGTTGCAGATTTAAGTAAGGATAGGTAACCTTTGAAAGATAAAGTCCTTGCGGGTAAGCGGGGGTAATAATTGAAGGGGTTTCCTTATTAATAAGGTAATACTCAAATTGATCAACACTTAGTTTGCCTCTTCCAATATCTAATAATCTGCCCATTATTATTCTTACCATTTTACCTAAAAAACGATTGGCCGTAATTTGAAAACGAAATTTGTCTCCATTTTGATGGGCAAATAAACCGGCGTAATTAATATGGCAAATCGTATGGTCGTTTCTGTCAGGGCTTTTACAAAATCCTCTGTAATCATTATATTGAGTAAGCAATGCGACAGCTGCTTTCATTTTTTCCAGATCAAGGTTTTTTTCGGGATAATAGGAGCTGAATCCGTTTAAAAAAGGATCCTTATAGGTATGGATAAAATAATCGTAGGTTCTTTCAATAGCATCAAAACGGGCATGGGGAAGCCCCTCCATTTTAATAATATCAAACAGGGCAATATCGGCAGGCAATAGCTTGTTCAACCTGAAAAAAAGGTCGAATTTCCATTCCTTTTCAATATCCATATGGAAAAAGAACTGACTTGCGTGTACCTGTGCATCAGTTCGGCCACAGCCAACAATAGTAACCGGTTTTTTTAAAACGCGGCTAATGCAGGTTTCTAAAACCTCCTGTACATTTAATACACCGGGATGTTTTTGCCAGCCACTATATTTAGTGCCGTGATAGCCTATGTGAATGAAGTATCTCAATTTAATCAGGTTCAAAGCATTGAGTGTAAGTACTGAGACAAGCCTTTGTTCTTTCTGACTTGGCTCAGTACTAAAACTCAGAACTATACCTTTTTTGGCGGCAGATCAAATGCTATTGCATTATGTTCAAAGTGACCTTTGTGCGATCCATCGCAAAATGGTTTATTAGCCGACTGGCCGCAGCGGCAAATTGATACAACAGTTCTGCCCTGCAAGCCATAATTATTGCCTTGCACATCCACAATTTCAAAGTCACCTTCAATTTTTACCGAGCCGTTGTTGTTAATAGTTAATTTTGTTGCTGCCATAATTTTTATCTTTCGGCAAAGATAGTTTAATGCTTGTATTTTTATAATCTGCTTAAGTAAGCTAATTAAAACTGTTAAAGTTTATTTTTCAACTGATCTTTCACGCCGTTTTTCCATTCGTTTTTTAAAATGCTTAACACAACAGAATCTCTTCTGGTACCATCTTCCAGCAATAAATGGCTTCTTATAATTCCTTCCTGCACGCAACCTATACTTTTCATGGCGGCTATGCTTCGTTCATTTCTCAAATCGGCCCTAAATTCAACACGTTCCATAGCTAATGTTTCAAAAGCAAATTGTAACAGTAAAAATTTGCAATGTTTATTTAAACCTGTTCCCCTGAATTTTTCACCATACCATGTATAACCCAATTGCAATGTTTGATGAGCGAGCTGGATATCATAAAATCGGGTACATCCGGCATATTCATTGGTTTTTTTATCAAAAATAATAAAGGGGTACGCTACACCTGTGTTTTTAGTTTCAATAGCGTTATGAATATAATTGGCCATACCAATTTCACCAGCGGCATTTAGCTGGGAATACACCCATGTATCAGATTCGTTGAGGGCGAAAGGTAAAAGAAATTGAATATCTTCTTCCTGTAAGGGTCTTAATAGCACCCGTTCATCCTGTAAAATATATTCGTCTTCCAGATTGAATTTTATAAGCATTTAATTGTATATTTTAGTGCACTGTTAATATAGATTTTAAAATTGAAAAATATTTAACATTTTAGGCGGGGCAAAGTCATTCAGTTAAAAAATATTTACCCATTTATGCACTATAAAAATCAAACCAGAATTTTAGCGGCTACAGATTGTATTATATTTGGTTTTGATGGTTTAAATATAAAATTGTTGCTTATACAGCGTGGTTTTGAACCTGAAAAAAACAAGTGGAGTTTAATGGGAGGGTTTGTAGAGCCTTCAGAAAGTCCGGATGATGCAGCTGTTCGGGTATTAGCAGAGTGTACAGGATTAAAAAACGTGTATATGGAGCAATTTCAGGTTTTTGGAAATCCTGATCGTGATCCGGTTGAAAGAACATTATCAATAGCCTATTTTGCATTGATTGATATTAATAAATATCAAAATCAGCTAAGTGATAAGTATCATGCAGAATGGTTCCTGTTAACAGAAATGCCAAAGCTGATATTTGACCATGAGGAAATGGTTAAACTGGCTATGCGGCAATTGCGTTATAAAGCAGCTTTGCATCCCATATTGTTTAAATTGCTTCCCCCAAAATTTACTATCCGGCAATTGCAGACGCTTTACGAGGGTGTATATCAAACTAAATTTGACGACCGTAATTTTAGCCGTAAGCTTTTATCCACCGGTTTATTAGTTAAGTTGCCTGAAAAAGATAAACTATCATCACGAAAAGGGGCTTTTTACTATGAGCTAAATCATTCAAACTACCAGGAAAACTTTGAAGCATTTTTAAACCTTGTGCCTAACCCCGATAAGTTTTTTTAAGCGTTACACTAAATTTTTAGGTAATGTTACCGTAAAAGTTGCACCTTTTCCAGGTGTTGATTGTATATCAATTGCACCATGGTGCATTTCAACTATACCAAATACAATAGATAATCCCAGGCCGGTGCCTTCGCCAATTTCTTTAGTAGTAAAAAATGGTTCAAATACACGTTGCTTAATTTCATTGGTCATACCAATACCTGTATCCGTAATTTCAATAATTAAATGATTCGGATTGTTAATGGTCATAATCTGTATACTTTCATTATGATGCTCCTTTTTGGCTTTAATTGCTTGTATGCCATTATTAATTAAATTTACAAGTATCTGGTTAATTTTCCCGGGGTAACAATTTAAAGGTTCCAATTTATCAAACACAGGTTTTACTTCAATATAGTAAGGGATAGAGCTTCTTAAAAGTACCAGTGTATTTAATATAGCCGAATTAATATTGACGGGCTTTAGTATAAACTCATCTATCCTGCTAAATGTACGCAAGCTCTTAACTATTTCTGAAGTGCGGTGGGCCCCGTCCTCAATACCATTCAGCAAACCTAAAATTTCATTTTTTACAAAGTTCATGTCAATTTGCTGTTTATAACTTAAGGCCGATTTAAGTAATTCCGGGTTGCCAGGGTTACTTGCAGCTTCATCATATTTATTAAGCAACAAAAACAGCTCATTAAAATCAAGTCTTAAAGGAGGAATATTTGCGCTTACAAAATTTATGGGGTTATTAATTTCATGGGCCACCCCTGCGGTGAGTTGTCCAAGTGAGGCCATTTTCTCAGTTTCAATTAATTTAAACTGAGTCGATTTCAGGTTTTCAATAGTTACTGACAGGTTTTGATTGGTTTCAATTAGTTCTTGAGTGCGTTCTTTTACCTTATTCTCTAATAAAATATTCTGTTCGGTAATTAAGCGTTCATTTTCTTTCGCAATAGCAAGTGCTGCCTGTTGCGATTCATCTTTCTGATGCCTGTAAAAATTGATCTTATCTGCAAGTGCAATTGAAAATAATATTAATTCAATTAGCGCGCTATAAATTAATAGGTTGGCTGTGAATTCATTGTATGGTATTAGCCCCCTGTTTCGTGCAATTGACATTAATATAGCAAGTAAAGATAACCCCCAGCCAACCATAAAAAATTTAGCAGGTTCATATCCTTTTATATATAAAAAAAGGCCAATGAATAGTAGCGTTGAAGAGATGATAAAAACACTTACAGTTATTAGGGTATAGGCAGCTATTGTCCAGCCAAAAATTACCAAAATTAAAGGTGCGGTGTATAATGCATATAAAAAAAGGTAGAGTTTATAATAACCTTTAATATTATGTTTTAACTGCAAAAATTCACCTGCAAATAATAGTATTGAGTAACCAAAAAACACTCTTATAACCGGGAAAATATAGTTGTTTAAAATGATTTTATCTTTTGGCAAAAAATTATTTCCATAGCCAATAGTCAGCATTTGTGATAGCCCTAAAGCAACTATATATAGTACATAATAAAAATAACTTTTGTCGCCAAGTACAATAAACAGCATTAAATTGTATAAAGCCATTATTAAAAAAACACCTATAAAAGCACCGTTAATGATGTTGTCAATATTGCTTTTTTGCATAAACTGATCAACGCTATGCACCTCAATCGGCATTACTGTTGAGGATTTGCTTTTTACTCTTATAAATAAAGTATTGGATGAATTAGATGAAACAGGTAAATTAATTAATGTAATTGCCTGCACTTTAGCGTTTAAATTATATTGCTGGTTACGTGATGACAGATGTATAATGCTATGGTCGGCTTTTTCAAAATACAGATCGAATTCATCAATAATAACTCTTCCTACGGTTATAGGTGCGTAGGTACGGTTGGTGTTGTTTTTTAAGATGAATTTTAACCAGGTAACTGATTTTGAATACCCTAAAATAGGAAGGGTGGTACTAATACTATGAAAATTATTATTATGGATAATATCAGTTATAGAAAGGAGATGATTAGGGTCTTCCAGCTCAAGGCAGTATTGATTTGTTAATAATTTTGAATCAAACTGGTTAAGTTTTAATGTATCAGTTTGGGTAGCGAACGCTAAGCTATTTTGTACAATTAGGTATAAGATTAATAATATTTTTTTCATTTTTACACAATAGCTTAGAAGCGCGGTATTTTTGCACTAAAAATGCGCAGAAAAATAAACTTTTGAAGTATTTAGGAATCTTTAATATTTATAATTTTTAAAAACCAATTATGGAATCAGGCGTGTTGTATGTTGATGATGAAGTTAATAACTTAAATAGCTTTAAAGCAGCTTTTAGGCGTGATTTTGAAATTTATACCGCGAGCTCGGCAAAAGAGGGGCGAAAAATTTTAGATACTCACGAAATTGGAGTTATTATAACAGATCAACGAATGCCCGTAATGACCGGCATTGAGTTTTTAGAATCTATATTACCGGTATATCCTGATACTATACGAATATTATTGACCGGTTTTTCAGATATTAACGCGGTTATGGATGCTATAAACCGCGGACAGGTTTATAAATACCTGGTTAAACCCTGGCAAAATGATGAGTTAAAGATGTATATTGAAAATGCGCTTGAAATTTATAATTTGCGTAAAGAAAACAAAGAGCTTGCCCGGAAATTACATTTAGCTAATTTAGAGCTCGAGAAGATTGGCAAAATCAGGGAGTAGTTATACAATTAATAACAATTTGCCTCCAAATGTATTAATTGAAATTTGTACCATCGTTTTAGCTACCCAACGCATTTACTCGAATGGACGGTATTAAGACCGGTTTACCGGCGGGTATAAAGTATGAGCCATTCGGCTTTCATCCATAATTTTCATTGATTGCTAAGGGAAACAATTAGCCTTTTATGGGGTCTGTGAAAAGGTATCGCCTATAGAAATCATAAAAAACACAAAGCATATAGGTGAGTATACGTTTATTCCTCAAACAATCGTTTACCTAAAGCTCTGAACAGTTTTTGCAACATTTTATTACTTTTGCGCAATCCTATAAAAACTTAAACTCCATTAATGAATGACTGTAAATAATGGATCAAATAATACCGGCCAACCATTTTTAACCGGTGGCGGCCAAATGGGCGAGTTATTACGCTCCAGGAATTGGTCGGAAACGTCTTTAGGGCCACCTGGAGAATGGCCAGCCGCGTTGAAACAAACAGTCAGTATGATGCTGACGACTACTTTCCCGGTATTGATCTGCTGGGGTAAAGATTACATCCAATTGTATAATGATGCTTTCCGGCCTATAAATGGGGAAACGAAGCATCCGCAGGCTGTGGGCAGAAGCGCCAGGGATACTTATGCGGAGATATGGGATACGATAGGGCCAATGTTTGAAGAAGTGATGAATGGGCAATCGATAGGCTTTCCAAATTTCATGGTACCGCTTAACCGGAACGGGTACCCGGAAGACTGTTATTTCAATTTTTCCTACAGCCCCATCAGCGACGAAAATGGTAAAATTGGTGGTGTATTGGTGATATGTGTAGAAACCACAGAAAAAATTCGTGCTATTGAGCGGCTGAATATCAACCAGAAAAATATGCTCAATACAGTCAGGCAGGCACCTGTTGGCATGTGTATCATCAAGGGCCAGCCTTTAATGGTAGAGGAGGTCAATGATGTTTTTTTAGAGATTATAGGTAAAGAACGGGATCAATTTAAAACCACTCCTTACTGGGAGGTTAATGCTGAAGCCGCGGATTATTATTCGCCAATTACTGATCAGGTTTTGCAAACAGGCGAAACGTACCATGCCTATGAACATGAGATCATGCTGATTAGAAAAGGTAGGGAAGAAATAGTGCATGTTGATTTTGTTTATGAACCCATTAAAAATATTGACGGTACGACTACTGCCATAATGGTTGTTGCTATTGACGTGACGGATAAAGTGAAGGCCAGGAAAGCGATTGAAGAAAACGCATCTGATTTTCAGGCCCTTAACGAGGAAATAGGTGCGGTAAATGAAGAGCTGGCGGCAGCCAACGAAGAAATGGCAGCAACTAACGAGGAATTGGCAGCAACCAATGAAGAACTGGCGGCGACGAATGAAGAATTGACTGAAACGCAGGCAAGCCTGCAGCAAAAAAATAGCGAGTTGGCAGAAAGCGAGTCAAGGGTAAGAATGGCAATTGACTCCACCAACTTAGGGACATGGGATTATAACCCTATAAGTGGTGACTTGCACTGGTCAGAAGAAGCTAAAAGCATTTTTGGTTTTTCTCTGGAAGGATCTATCACTTTTGAAGCATTTTCCAGCCATGTTCATCCTGATGACCGTATTTCTGTATACAACGAAATACAAAAAGCTTTAGCTACAAACAGTGACGGGCACTATGATGTAATCTACCGTATTTTTCGCTTTGATAACAACAATATCCGGTGGGTAAGGGTGCAGGGGGCGGTATATTTTAATACTAATGGTGAGGCGATACGGTATGTTGGAACTGTATTAGATATTACCGAAAGCAAACTTGCACAGGAAACAATAGTCAGGAGCGAAAAGCTTTTCAGGTCCATTGCCTTAAATATTCCAAAATCTTTAATTATAGTGATTGATAAGGATCACCGGTTTGTTACCATTGAAGGTGACATTATGGAGAAGATGGGTTATAACAGGAAAGATTATGAAGGAAAGCACCCTACAGAAGTAGGGCCGCCTGAACGGTATGAAGCCTCCAGGCCTTTGTATGAAAGGGTGATGGCCGGAGAAAGGTTTTCGGTAGAACGAAAGGCCGAAACCGGCGAGAATTATATGGTGCATTTTGTACCACTTAAAAATGATCGGGAGGAAGTAGAAGCCGGGCTGATCATTGCGATGGATATTACAGACATTAAACAGGCAGAAGAAAAAAGCGCGAAACTTGCGGCGATAGTGGAGTCTTCAGATGATGCGATCATCAGTAAAACATTGGAGAGTATGATTACAAGCTGGAATAATTCGGCTGAACGAATATTTGGTTATACTGCAGATGAAATTATAGGTCAAACCATCTATAAGCTCATACCTCCAGAGCGGCATGATGAGGAACCTCTGATACTTTCACGTTTAAAGAGGGGGGAGCGGGTAGAGCATTTTGAAACGAAAAGGGTTACTAAGGATGGCCGGCTTCTGGATGTTTCCTTAACTATTTCACCTTTAAAAGATGCAGACGGTAATATTATTGGTTTATCTAAAATAGCCAGGGATATCACCGAAAGGAAGATGGATGAGACCAGGAAGAATGATTTTATTGGTATGGTTAGTCACGAGTTGAAAACACCGCTAACCTCATTAACCGCCATCGTCCAGGTAGCTAACGCCAAATTAAAGAATAGCAATGATAGCTTTTTAGCCGGGGCCATGGAGAAGGCAAATATGCAGGTTAAAAGGATGGCTGGTATGATCAACGGTTTCCTGAATATTTCCCGGCTGGAAGCTGGCAAGATCCTTATTGAAAAGCAGCCATTTTACTTCGATCAGTTGCTGGACGAAATATTGGACGAAACCAAACTTATAGTAAGTACCCATACAATTAACCTGATAGGATCAGGCCCTGTAAAAATTACTGCAGACAGAGATAAGATCGGCTCCGTAGTCTCCAACCTCATCAG
>JAQBOY010000094.1 GCA_028287805.1 Mucilaginibacter sp. | reverse complement strand
CAAAAATAAGCGCAAGTGGGTAGTTCCCCTCATGCGAGAACAGGATTAAACCCACACCAAAAACTAAAGTATTTATAAATAATATTTGTTTTAGATTGGCCCCTGCTTTAAGCGATGCTAAAAATATTGCGCCTGAAAATGCACCCAGCCCAATAAAACTATCAATAATGCCGAATGTGGAAGCGGTTCCCTTAAAAACGTCCTTGGCATAATAGGGTATTAGCGTACTGAAGGGCAGCACCAGCAAGCTGATCAGGGCCAGCATAATTAAAACAAACGCTATTGATGGTGTGCGCCTGATATAGGTCATTCCTTCTTTTAATTCGCCAAATACATTTTTTTTGTGAACCTTTTTAGCATACCTGGGTAGGCGCATTAATAATAACGATCCGATGACAGCCAAAAAACTAACAGCGTTTAGCAAAAAGCATACGCCGTCACCCAGGCTTTCCAACACAATACCGGCAATAGCGGGCCCAATAAGGCGCGACAGGTTAACCATTGATGAGTTTAAAGCGAGGGCGTTGGGCAAATCGTTTTTATCCTCAACCATTTCATATACCAACGATTGCCTGGCGGGCACATCAAACGCATTGATAATCCCTAAAAGCACACTTAAACTAAGTATTTCCCACACAGCATAGTGCTTCATAAATATTAATACGGCAAGCAAGGTGGCCTGGATCATAGATGCGATTTGGGTGATTAGTAACACCTTGTAACGGTTATAGCGATCTGACACTACACCACCTATCAGCGAAAATAAAAAAGAAGGAAACTGGCTGGCAAATAATGTTAGCCCCAGCATAAACGTAGAATGGGTAAGGGTATAAATAACCCAGCTTACCGCTGTTTTTTGCATCCATGTGCCTATTAACGACGCTGATTGCCCTGTAAAATATAACCTGTAATTTCTGCTTTTAAATGCACTGAATGTTGTAATAGCCATTTCAATCTAACCTCACGGTAAGCTTCGCTTACTCAAAATCTACAATTTTTGTTAATGGTATAATAACCTTTTTAAGCAGCTCCTGCTCTTCCTGGCTGCAGGTATGTTCAATTGCTTTTATTAACCACTCATCCCGCTCATTTCGTACTTGTACCAAAACATTTTCACCCGCTTTTGTAAGCGATATAATCACTTTCCGCTTATCCGTTTTTGAAGCCGTTCGTATAATATACCCCAACTCCAATAAATGATTTAATATTTGCGACATGGATTGATTGGTGATCTTTTCCATTGAAGCCAGTTCACTTGGTAGTAATTCTTTATACTGGAAAAGCAATGCTATGGTTGAACGCTCCGTAAGTGACAAGTGCTGACCGGTAACTGACTCCTTCCGTAGTTTTTTGATTAATCTTACAATTACGGTACGAATCTCAGAAACATATTGATATTGATTACGGCCATCCATAATAGTAAGTTTTACTTGTAAGTTTACCTTACAAATATGCGGTTAATTTTACTTTTTTTTATCATTCTTGTATCATTTTGATTACAGCTTTTTTTATTTAAGTTTTATGAAAAATTTTGTCCAGTAAGTATATCTTTACATGTATTATTCCGTTTTTAAATTTATCTGTTGTTAATTTAGGAAACGCATGCACACTCCCGGGAATTATGACCTGCTGATCGGCAAGATCAATACTTTCATCCGAAAGTATTATCTCAATAACTTATTGAGAGGGTGTATATTTTTGGGCGTCGGCTTGTTCTCGGCATATGTAGTTATTACGCTATCTGAGTATTTCGGAAATTTTAATACGGTTTTTCGCAGTATCCTTTTTTATGCCTTTATATTATTGAACCTGGCACTTATTGGCCGGTTTATTATTCCTCCTCTTTTAGCCTGGCTTAAATTAGGCAATTCATTAACGCATGACCAGGCTGCAGAAATTATAGGAAAACATTTTAATGATGTAAATGACAAACTGCTGAATACCCTACAGCTTAAAAAGCTAAGCGGTGAAGACTTGCGGCACCGCGAATTAATTGAAGCCAGCATTGACCAAAAAATTGAAACGTTAAGACCGGTACGCTTCCCTTCGGCAATTAATATCAATGAGAATACCAAATATTTAAAGTGGGTTTTATTACCGTTGGCTATAATTTGCATTATCGCTTTTGCCGCCCCATCCATCCTTACCGAAAGCACTAAAAGACTGATCAGGCATAATGAATATTTTGCTCCGGTTGCTCCTTTTAATTTTGTTGTTCAAAATAAGGTTTTATCTGTTGTGCAGGGCGAGGACCTGAACCTTGATGTTAAACTGGAGGGCAACAATCTCCCGGCAGATGTTTATGTGGAAACAGCTAACAATACTTTTAAGCTGGATAAAAAAAACATCAGCCAGTTTCATTATTTGTTTACTAACATACAACAAAACACCTCATTCAAACTAATCGGCAATGGCTTTTCATCCATTCCTTATGAAATAAAGGTAAACCTTCGCCCTTCGCTGTTACATTTTGACGTGGATTTAATTTATCCGGCGTATTTGCATAAAAAAAATGAAACGCTGGCTAATGCCGGCGACCTTACCATGCCTGCAGGAACCGCTGTAAGCTGGCATTTTCATACCCAGCATGCTACCAGGCTGATGTTTTACATAAATAACAGCCCTTCTTCAGCTACCCCTTCAGGTCAGGATGTTTTTGAGCACCATGAAAAGATTTTTAAAAACACTATATATAAAATAACACCGTTAAATAGCATTGTTAACCATATTGATTCCGCGTTATACCGCATTAATGTAATTGCAGATGAGGCGCCATCAATTACCGTATTGGAAAAACCAGATTCTGTGAGTTTAAAAGCCCTATACTTTACCGGTAAGATACAGGACGATCATGGATTCTCTGAGTTAACTTTTCATTATACCGTTGGCGCTCCGGGTGATAAAGCAAATGCACACATTTATACAAAAAAAGTGAAGGCAGACCTGTCGCAAATGCAGTCAAATTTCTTTTATATGTGGAATTTAAAAGAACTGGGCATACATCCCGGCGACCAGGTTGCTTACTTTTTTGAGGTTGCTGATAATGATGCTGTTAATGGCCCTAATAAAACACGCTCTCCTGAGCATACGCTTACTGTTCCAACAGAAAAGGAATTAAACAACCAGCTAAATGCCGGAACCGAGATTATCAAACAACAAATGCAATCGGCCAGTAAATTAGCCGGGCAAATTGAGCATGATTCACAAAAACTTAACCAGCTTTTGCTGAATAAAAATAATTTATCATTTGATGAAAAAAAGCAAATTGAAGACCTGCTGCAAAAACGCCGTGACCTTGATGACCTGGTAAAACAAATACAGGACGAGAATAAGAAAAATGCGTATAACCGTCAGGAAAGCCAGCAACAAATGCAGAAACTGACAGAAAAACAGCAGCAAATGGATCAATTGCTTAACAATGTACTTGATCCTAAAACCCGCGAGATGCTACAGAAACTACAGGAGCTTTTGCAGCAAGACCAAAAAGAGAGCACGCGCAATGAATTGTCAAAAATGCAAAATGACAATAAATCATTAAAAAAAGAGCTTGACCGAATGCTGGAGCTGTATAAAAAACTGGCCTTTGAACAAAAATTAAATCAGAATATTTCTCAACTAAACCAATTAGCCGAAAAGCAAGAAAAGTTATCTGATCAAACTAATCAACAGTCTCCTGATAAAAATAATCAACAGCCGGCTGATCAGCAATCTTTACAAAAGGAACAGGAAAAGTTAAATCAGGAATTTCAGGATATAAAAAAGGCGCTTGATGATCTGCAAAAATCAAACGAACAGGAAGCGCGTAAGCAGGACTTTGAAAACCCCAAAAATGAGGAGCAAAATATTGAGCAGCAAATGAATCAAAGCACAGAGCAGCTTTCAAAAAACAACAGGCCGAAGGCTTCTCAA
Organism: Mucilaginibacter sp.; assembly: GCA_028287805.1. Lineage (GTDB taxonomy): Bacteria > Bacteroidota > Bacteroidia > Sphingobacteriales > Sphingobacteriaceae > Mucilaginibacter. The sequence continues at coordinate 8,768 of JAQBOY010000094.1, read as the reverse complement.
TCGCAAAAGCAAACCGCTCAGCAAATGAAACAACTGGCACGAAAAATGCAGCAAAAAGAACAGGAGGGAGAAGAAAAGGAAAATGAGGTTAATGAGCAACAACTTCGCGAGTTACTTAAAAACCTGGTGAACAGTTCTTTTGAGCAGGAAAAAGTGATGCGGGACTTAAAAAATATTAGTTTTGCCGATCCAAAATATACGAGCCTTGCCCAAACACAAAAAAATATTAAGGACAATTTGAAAACGGCAGAAGACACCTTATATGCTTTAAGCAAGCGTATACCACAAATACAATCAACTGTTAATCGGGAGGTTGATGGTATAAATGTCCACATTGATCAGGCACTGGATAATTTAGGAGACAGGAGAACAGCCGAGGCGAACAGGAACCAGCAATATGCCATGACCTCAATGAACAATCTTGCATTAATGTTAAGCGATGCTTTGAACAATCTGCAGAATAAAAATAATGCTAAAAATGGCGGTGGAAAATCTAAAAAGATGTCGATGTCTCAGCTTAGCCAAATGCAGCAGCAGCTGAATCAAAACATGCAAAAGGCAAAAGAACAGCTGCAACAACAAGGGGGCAATCCAAGCCAAAGCCAAAGGAGCAGCATGAGCGAACAACTGGCCAAACTTGCCCGTGAGCAACAGGAAATAAGGCAATCTTTACAACAAATTAATAGGGAAGAAATTAAAAATGGCAATAACGGTTTGCCAAATGTTGATAAACTTTCTCAACAAATGGAACAAACTGAAAAAGATCTCGTAAACAGACGGGTGACTGATGAGGCGCTTAAAAGGCAGCAACAAATTCAAACCCGGCTATTAGAGGCCGAAAAAGCAGAACAGGAACGAGAACAGGATCAGCAACGGCAAGGCAAAGCAGGAAAGGATATGCCACCGGGCTATATAAAAGCAATTCAGGATTATCAACAAATTAAGGCAAAGCAAACCGAACAGGTTAAAACCGTTCCGCCAACCCTTAATTTATATTATAAACTTAAAATTAAGTCTTATTTTGATCAACTTAATGCAAAATAACATGCAACAGGCAAATGCTCAAACCGGCGACCTGTATACTTTGCAGCTTCCATCAAAACTGGAAAGCATAACCGCATTGGAAAATTTGATAGAAGAAATTGCGGATAAATATCAAATTGGCGAAGATACCTTTGGAAATATGATGACCTGCCTTAATGAGGCGGTTATTAACGCTATTATACATGGCAATAAACAGGACCCGGCTAAAAAGGTAATAGTGAATGTTGATGTTGATAGTAAACGTGCTATTTGGACAATAACTGATGAAGGTAAAGGATTTGACTATGTTCACTTAGCTGACCCTACGGCTCCGGAAAACCTGGAGAACTTAAGCGGACGGGGCGTTTTTATTATAAAGCACCTGGCTGATCAGTGTGTTTTTAATGATGCCGGCAACGAAGTAGAACTTCTATTTAAAATATAATGCCTCAAATATATTTTTTTGAAGAGGATATCAGCTATAAACTAAAAAACAAGAAACAGGTAAAGCAGTGGATAAAGGATACTATACTTGCGGAAGGCTTTAAATTAAACGAGCTTACTTATATTTTTTGTTCAGATAACTACTTATTGCAGATCAACCAGCAATACCTTGATCATGATACCTATACCGATATTATAACCTTTGATAATGCCGACAAGGATAAGGTAATAACCGGGGATATATTTATATCTATTGATCGTATCCGTGAAAACGCTGTTAAGTTTAACCAGTTAGTTGTTGATGAATTACACCGGGTAATTATACATGGCGTTCTGCATTTACTTGGATATAAGGATAAAACACCAGAAGATAACAAAAAAATGACACAAAAAGAGGACCAGCATTTGGCTGCAAGAACTTTTTAATGTCTAATTTTATACCACACTTCAGTTGTTAACCAATACTCAAAAAAATGAAAATACTGGCTCTCCTTTTCGCTCTGCTGTTTGTTACAGCGCCCTCCTCTGTTTATGATTTTAAGCTTAAAACCATTGATGGAAATGATTTTTCCCTTGCAAAGTACAAAGGGAAAAAAGTCCTTATTGTTAATACCGCCTCCAAATGCGGATTTACCAAACAATACACAGACCTGCAAAAGCTATCAGAACAATATAAAGATAAGCTGGTGGTGGTAGGTTTTCCGGCAAATAACTTTGGCGGACAAGAACCGGGTACTAACCAGGACATTAAGTCTTTTTGCCATGATAATTTTTCAGTTACCTTCCCAATGAGCGGCAAGGTTAGTGTTAAAGGCCTGGATATTGACCCACTGTTCCAATACTTAACTACTACGGAAAATCCTGATTTTACCGGAGATATTAAATGGAACTTTGAGAAATTCCTGATTGATGAAAACGGACATCTAATACACCGTTTCCGGTCGGCAGTTACTCCACTTTCACCGGAGCTTACAAAATATTTATAATTGCCACAATTATAAAAAGAAACAGCCGCGATAAAATCGTGGCTGTTTCTTTTTATAAACACCTGATTATTTATTGCTTGGTAGATTTCAGCATTTTAATTGAATCCTTTTTCGCTTCTTTCACCTTTTTCAGGGAATCACGTTTAGCTTTAGCAGCCCTTTTCTTTTTATTAAAAAAGCCTTTTAACAAAAAGTTATGCTGAGCTGCAGTAAGGTCTTCATTTAATGTAGTGGTAGTTCTATGTACATTTTGCATCGTGGTTTTTGCCTGGCTTACCGTTGCATCCAGGTCTTTAGCCATTTTATCATTGTTTAATAGTCGGCCAATGCTGCCTTTGCCCGAATTAACCTTAACTACTATTTGCGATAAATTATCAATAAGCGAACCTGCGTCATCGGCTATTTTGGTAAGCTTGGTAACAATTTTATCCACATCTACCGGGTTAACAGACCCAATGTGATCATTATCTCCTACTTCCTGGTTGCTTGTTCCACCTCCCGGGGCAACAACTACCAGCTTATCTCCCATTAAGCCATCGCTGCCAATACTCATCCTGGCATCCTTTTTTATAAACTTTTTAACATTGTTATTTATCGTTAAAACTACTTTTACCGAAGTATCATTTATTATTTGTATATCCTGAACAACGCCGATATTGATACCTGCAAACCGAACATTATTGCCAATTTGAAGTCCGTTTACATTTTTGAATATGCCGCTTAGCCTGAATGTTGAACTAAAAAGGCTTTTTTGGTTCCCTATAAAAAATATAGCAAATACCAATACCAATAATCCGATAAAGGTAAATAGCCCAATTTTTATTTTTTGTGCCGAAGTTGTTTTCATGATATATCTTTAAAATACGATGCTGCAAGTTTATTGTTCGAGTTTTGAAGTTCTTCAAAAGACCCCTCTGCTATATATTCGCCGTTATCCATTATTAACACGCGATCTGCTGTAATTCTGGCACATTCCATATCATGTGTAATAATAATGGATGATGTTTTATATTTCTTTTGCATATTTAATATCAGTTCACTTATTTCCCTTGAGGTGATGGGATCAAGCCCAGTTGTTGGTTCATCATACAGCATTATTTCCGGCTTTACGATCATTGTACGGGCCAGCCCAACTCTTTTTCGCATACCCCCCGAAAGATCTGATGGCATTTTATCTGCCGCATCTAACAAGCCCACACTATCCAAAACCTCTTCTATCCGCTGGTCAATCTCCTGTTGATCTTGTATTTTTAATACCCGGGTAAGCGGAAACTCCAGGTTTTCTCTAACACTCATCGAATCATACAGCGCACCGCTTTGAAACAGAAAACCTATTTTTATCCGGAGTTCTTTTAATTCCCTATCATCCATTTCGGCAACATCTTCGCCTAATACCTTTAGCGTACCGCCATCCGGCTTTAATAACCCTACAATACACTCTATAGTAACCGATTTACCCTCTCCTGAACGCCCTAATACCACTACATTTTCACCCCGCTTTAATTCAAGGTTTATGTTTTTTAATATCTCATTGTTACCAAAAGATTTTTTCAATCCTTTGATCTCAATAACAACTTCTCCTGCTTTTCTTTTTAGCGGCTTTTCTATTCCAACTTTTTCTATCTCTTCTTCCATCTTACTTATAAAATAATAAACTGGTGATTTGTACAGCAATTGCGTCAATAACAAAAATCCATAATGATGCTGTAACAACAGCTGAGTTTGCCGCAACGCCTACGCTTTCTGTACCTTTATTGGAATGAAAGCCTTTGTAACAGCCAACAAAACCAATAGCCAGGCCAAAAAATATGGTTTTTATAAATGCAGGTATAAAATCGGTGAAATCAAGTGCGGCTATTATTTTGGTAAAATATAAGGAAAAACTCATTTTATCCCTTAAATTGAGTGCCAGGTAACCCCCAAAAAGCCCTATAGCATCCCCCAAGACGGATAATATAGGAACCATTACGGTAGTAGCTAATATGCGGGTTACAACCAGGTATTGCAACGGATTAGCTCCGGATACCTCCATAGCATCCAACTGCTCTGTTACCTTCATACTGCCCAGTTCAGCACCTATACTTGATGCTATTTTTCCGGCACATATTATGGCTATAATTACAGGGCCTATTTCACGTACAAACGATACTGAAAGTGTAGTAGGCAACATGCTTGCTGCCCCAAACTGAACCAGCGTAGGCCTTAATTGTAAAATTAAAACCACGCCCATTATAAATGATGTTATGCCTACCAGCATAAAGGAGCGGTAACCTATTTCATAACATTGGCGTATAAATTCTGACCATTCAAAACCCCCAACAAAAATATTTCTGAAAAAACGGATAAAAAATGTAACCTGTTCTCCAATATCTTCCAACCATTTTTTCCACCCCGGAATTACTACTTCTTCTGCCATAGGTATTATTATTAGACTGTTATAACAAACTTATATTTAATTGTTTTTTAACAGCTCAATAATATTTAGTCGCGGCTTAAAAAAGCGGTGGGTTAGGCCATCGGGATCTCCATTATCAATAATCGTGTAAAGGCCTCGGCTTCAATAGTTAATGAACTTATATCATAAACACCAATTGCATCCCTTTTGTTTAGTGTTTGGCCATTTATTTGTGCAACACCTTCAATATTAAATATATATAAACCATTGCCTGGTATTTTAATATCATATTTAATTTGTTTCCCGGCTTCAAAATCACCTATAGAAAAAGTGGCGTCCTGATTTATCCATAAAGTATGATCGCTTTTTTCGGGGGAGATTAAGGTGGTTAACTCATTAAGCTTTAATACATCTGTAAAGCTTTTTTGATCATACCTCGGTTCAATATTCATCTCCTTGGGAAAAAGCCATATTTGCAAAGTATTTGCCACCTCTGTTTTTGAAGGATTAAATTCAGAATGCATTATGCCCGTTCCTGCCGACATTACCTGAACTTCGCCTGTATGAATCACACCTATGTTGCCCATGCTATCCCTATGTTCTAAAGTTCCGGCCAATGGAATGGTTATAATTTCCATATTATCATGAGGATGATCGCCAAAACCTCTTCCGGCAGCGATAATATCATCATTTAATACCCTTAAAACTCCAAAATTTATTTTATCGGGATTATAATAGGGCCCAAAGCTGAAAGAGAAATTTGCCTTTAACCACCCGATATCATTTGTTCCCCGTTCATTAGCGGGATAAAATATACTTTTCATAATTCATACATTTGCATGTTTAAACATACAAATTTTATTCCACAAATTATTTATATGTATTTTTGCAAAAAAGTAATAATAAATGGCACACAAAGCTGTTATTGTAGGTGGGAGTGGACTAATTGGCAGAAAATTAATAGATATTTTATCCTCAAAGCTGGAGTATGATGAAATTATCAGCCTTGGCAGAAGGAAAATAAAACTAAAAAATAATAAGCTAAAACAGTTCATTGTAGATTTTGATATGGAGGATGTTTATGCCGAACATATACAAGGGAACGCTGTTTTCTGTTGCCTTGGTTCAACCCGGAAAAAAACCCCTGATTTAGATGAATACCGGATTATTGATCACGACTATCCCATAAAACTGGCAGAGCTTGCTTATAAAAATGGAGTTAAGCAATTTCATCTGGTCTCATCCCTGGGCGCAAATAAAGATTCTTCAAATTTTTATTTAAAAACAAAAGGTGAAACAGAAGAAGAAATAAAAAATATTGGCCTTAACTGCCTTTACATTTACCAGCCATCTGTTTTAACAGGCGAAAGAGAAGAGCGGCGATGGACAGAACGAACTGCAATTTGGATAATGAAAAAGATAGGACCATTATTGTTTGGCCGGCTTAAAAAATACAGGAGCATTCCCGCATTTACTGTAGCTATGGCCATGTATAAACAATCATTAAAAAACAAAAAAGGCGTTTTTACTTATACGTCTGATCAAATAAAACAATTAGCGTGAGCACTTATATATCTGCCGAAAATTTAGGTCATTCTTTTCATGACCACTGGTTATTTAAAAATATATCTATAGGCATCAATCGTGGCCGGAGAGTTGCCCTCGTTGGAATTAACGGGGCAGGAAAATCTACGTTATTAAAACTGCTGGCTGGTTATTTAAAGCCAACAGAAGGCAAAGTAGCACAAAGCCGGGATTTAAACCTGGGATACCTGGAGCAGGATCCGGGTTTCAAAAACGCGGTAACCATTAGTGATTATATTTTCCATGCGGACAATATTCAACAACAACTCATTAAAAAATATGAGGAATTGCTGGAAAACGATCCGGATAATGCTAAAGCTATTGAAAAAGTGATGGAAGAACTGAGTGATGTGGATGCCTGGGAATATGAGTATAAAATAAAAACTATTTTAGGACGATTAGATATCCATCATCTTAATCAAAATATAAATACCCTCTCTGGTGGACAAAAAAAGCGGCTGGCACTTGCACGCTTATTAATTGAAGACCCGGATATTTATATTTTAGATGAGCCTACCAACCACCTGGATATTGACACTATTGAATGGCTGGAAAAACTATTAACAGATGGCTCAAAAACCATATTGATGGTAACCCATGACAGGTATTTCCTGGACAATGTTTGTAATGAGATCTTAGAGATAGACAAGGGAAAGATCATTCCGTACCATGGCAACTACGGGTATTATTTAGAGAAAAAGGCTGAACGCGAAGCTTCGGATGAAGCCAGCTTCCAAAAAAACTCCAACTTATTACGTAAAGAATTAGAGTGGATGCGCAGGCAACCTAAAGCCAGGGGCACTAAATCAAAATCAAGAATTGATGCTTTTCATGAACTGGAAGCTAAGACACAAAATAATGGGCCAAAACTAAATGTGGAGCTAAGCGTTAAAACAGCGCGCCAGGGGAATAAAATAATGGAACTAAAGGGCCTGACGAAAGGCTTTGGTGACCGCACGTTTGTTGACCACTTTAATTATGTATTTAAAAAAGGTGACCGGATTGGTTTAGCCGGTAAAAACGGAAGTGGCAAATCAACCCTTTTAAACTTGCTTACGGGTGGCTTAACACCCGACAGCGGGATTATTGAAAAAGGAGAAACAACGGTATTTGGGTATTTTCACCAATCAGGCATTGCTTTTAAAGAGGATGAACGGGTTATTGATATTGTAAAGAATGTGGCTGAGTTTATTACGATGGCCGATGGAAAATTGATCTCGGCTTCTGCCCTGCTCACCTTGTTCCTGTTTCCCCCTGCTAAACAATATGGCTTTATCGCCAACTTAAGTGGCGGTGAAAAGAAAAGGCTGCAGTTAATGAGCATCCTGATGAAGAACCCAAACTTCCTGATACTGGATGAGCCAACCAATGACCTGGACATTGATACATTAAACGTACTGGAAGAATTTTTGACTAACTATGGTGGCGTTTTAATGCTGGTATCGCACGACAGGTATTTGTTAGATAAGCTAACCGATCAGCTTTTTATAATGGAAGAAAACGGCCATGTAAGGATATATAATGGCAATTATTCTTCCTATAGATTAGAATTGGAAGACAATAAACAACAAAGCAAACGCCAGAATAGCCCGCCAGAGGTTTCAACTCCGGCTCCTGAAAAAAAGAGCAAGCTTAGCTTTAAAGAGCAAAAGGAATTGGAAACAGTAGAAAAAGAAATTACTCAGATTGAAAATCAAATAAAAGCCGCAACAGAACAACTGAATAATTCAAATACCGAGAACAGCAAGGCAATTGAGTTGTCACAAAAAATAGCCGATTCAAACAAACTTCTGGACGAAAAAACCCATCGCTGGATGGAACTAACCGAATTAAAAGGAGTTTAATGAAACCGTCAGATATCATAGCATCATTAGGCGTTATTATATTATTATTGGCCTTTTTGCTAAATTTATATAAAAGAATAACCGCAGAAAGCAGAACATATACATTACTAAATTTTATTGGAGCTGCCACTTGTGGCTTTGCTTCCTATTTAATAAAATTCTATCCGTTTGTTATTTTAGAAAGCATTTGGGCAGGATTTGCAATAGTTTCTTTTTTTAAGGTTCCACGTGGAACATCAGAAAAGTTATAATAATTATATGTTCCACGTGGAACATGGAGGGCAAGATGTTTAAAAAATACAATGTAATTGTTGTTGGCGCAGGCCACGCAGGCTGTGAGGCAGCTGCTGCTGCGGCCAACCTTGGCTCGTCTGTATTATTAGTAACCATGAATATGGGCACAATAGCACAGATGAGCTGTAACCCTGCTATGGGTGGTGTAGCCAAGGGTCAGATAGTTCGTGAAATTGATGCAATGGGTGGCTATTCGGG
>JAQBOY010000064.1 GCA_028287805.1 Mucilaginibacter sp. | reverse complement strand
AATGAAGTATATTCTTCAAAAGCTATTTTAATTTCGTGGTTAGTCATTTGTTTCAGCCTTCAAAAAGAAGGGGAAACAAGATAAGGATTATTTTAGACACTTCACAAATCTATCCTTGAAAATATCCTTATAATAAAACACCTATAGGGCAAAATCAAAGCTCTAACTTACACCGCTACCGGCAACACCTCATCCTCAACTATAGTAGGGTTTACGGTTTCATCATCCTTTTCCACACGCAAATTGCCAATAATATGCTGCTGCCTTGCAGGTGTATTTTTACCCATAAAGTATTCCAGCAAACCCTTGATGTTAGCATCTTTCAGTATAACAGGGTCAAGCCGGATATCCTTACCAATAAACAAACCAAATTCATCCGGCGATATTTCTCCTAAGCCTTTAAAGCGGGTAATCTCTGGCTTTACACCTAATTTTGCAATGGCATTTTTTCTTTCCTCATCGCTATAGCAATAGATGGTTTCTTTTTTATTACGCACTCTGAATAAAGGTGTTTGCAAAATAAAAACATGCCCGGCTTTTACTAAATCAGGGAAAAACTGCAAAAAGAAGGTCATTAATAACAAACGGATGTGCATGCCATCCACATCGGCATCGGTAGCTACAACAATGTTGTTGTATCTTAAATTATCCAGTCCGTCTTCAATATTCAGCGCATGCTGCAACAGGTTAAATTCCTCGTTTTCATAAACTACTTTTTTGGTTAGCCCATAACAATTAAGCGGCTTACCTTTTAAGCTAAAAACCGCCTGCGTCATTACATCCCGCGATTTGGTGATAGATCCGCTGGCCGAGTCACCTTCGGTAATAAACAAGGTGGTATCCTGGCGGCGCTCATGTGTGTCCTCAAAATGCAGCTTGCAATCGCGCAGTTTCCGGTTATGCAGCGATGCTTTTTTGGCCCGGTCATTAGCCAGTTTCTTAATACCCGCTATATCCTTACGCTCACGTTCTGATTGCATAATACGTTTTAGCAACGCATCAGCTGCAGCAGGATTTTTATGTAAGTAATTATCTAATTCCTTTTTAACAAAATCATTAATAAATCCACGTACGGATGGCCCATCAGGACCAATGTTTTGTGAACCGAGTTTAGTTTTTGTTTGCGATTCAAATACCGGCTCCTGTACTTTAATGGCGATAGCCGATACAATTGATGCCCGCACATCAGAAGCGTCAAACTCCTTTTTGTAAAACTCACGAACGGTTTTTACCACCGCCTCGCGAAACGCAGCCTGGTGCGTACCTCCCTGTGTAGTATTTTGGCCGTTTACAAATGAATAATATTCCTCGCCGTATTGCTGCCCGTGGGTCATTGCAACTTCTATATCCTCACCTTTTAAATGAATAATAGGATAGCGTATAGTTTCTACATCGGTGTTACGGGTAAGCAGATCATAAAGACCTCTTTCTGAAAAATATTTTTGACCGTTAAAATTGATGGTAAGCCCTGAGTTAAGGAACACATAGTTCCATATCATACTATCTACAAACTCCGGAATAAAGCGGTAATGCCTGAAGATAGTATCGTCAGGAATAAAATTAATAGACGTGCCGTTACGTTGTGTGGTTTCCTTTTCCGGTTCGTCCCTAACCAGTTCGCCTTTTTCAAATTCGGCAACTTTGGTACGCCCGTCACGATAAGATTGTACAATAAAGGAGTTGGAAAGCGCATTTACCGCTTTAGTACCCACCCCATTTAAACCTACTGATTTTTGAAAAGCCTTACTATCATACTTACCGCCAGTATTAATTTTTGATACACAATCAATTACTTTACCCAATGGTATGCCCCGACCGTAATCACGCACAGACACTTTATGATCACTCAGGTTAACCTCAATGGTTTTGCCCGAGCCCATTACAAACTCATCAATTGAATTATCTATAATTTCTTTTAGTAAAACATATACCCCGTCGTCATATGCCGAGCCATCACCCAACTTACCAATATACATGCCTGGACGCAGGCGGATATGCTCTTTCCAATCCAGCGAACGGATGCTATCTTCACTATAATTTACTGGTTCTGCCATATTAAAAAGAATAAAAAAGGTAAATGCGTTAAAGCAATATTATTTAATTAAGAAACCCCTGTCATGCTACTTATGATGCATGCAGAATTACTGAATCCATTCATAAATTAATGACATTCCTTTAAAAGCAAAAATATAAGTTTGATACCGAATTGTCCATTCAAATAAGCTAACTTATTAACATTATAATTTCAGGGGTTAAATTTAATACAGCTACTGGCCATTTTTAAATTTTTAAAGAAGCCAGGCCCCAACTCATTAGCCAAACAAACTGCCAAAAGTGTTCCGGTATGGTTTTTTTGAAGCACCACTATCATTGCAAATTTGTAGTGCTTTGTTGTTGCCATATCGGGTAAGTTTAACAGGTAGGTTTTTCCTGCATCCGCATTATAATTTGCTAAAGAATAGTCAGGGATGCTTCTTATAAGGTAATTTTTGTCTCCCATTAAAGCAATAGCCTGTTCACGCCCCATTTCAAGGTATAACGAATCTGGATTGTTCACTTTATCCTTATCCATTTTAACTTTCAATGATCTGATCTGGAACCATATCTCGAAATCGGCACCGGGAAGCTCTATGCCATAATCAAATGGCAGCTCTTCATTATTAACTGCTTTTATCTCTTTAAATCCCGCGGGAAGTGTGAAGCTCAAATTGACTTCGGTCAGTTCTTTATTGAAATCATGATGTATAGCGACATGTTTTAGTTGCGCAACAACAGGAGAAATACAAAATAACAATCCTATATAAAGTAACGCTGGCTTAATTTGCTTGTTTATAAACTTCTTAAAGGCAGTAAACTTTTGAATATTCATTGAATAATAAATAATTCCAAACAAATTTATAATATAAATTTAAAAAGCAAGCATTCAGGTTATTTAGCATGATACTTATTGCATTTAAATTAAAATAAGAGAGGTGTTTTAGTTAATTGATGATAACTGTATGCTTCTGCACAGTATGTGCACTAAAATAACCTAACGCGTTATTATTTAAGTTTGATGGTGGATTAGACGGAGCGGTACCACCTCCGGCAGCATTGTTCTGCTGCTGACTAAGGCTATACCAATAGGTAAATATACCCCTGTCAATACTTTGCATTTCCACAATAACTGTATCTCCTGTTAATATATTAATATCGTTCTGATAAAGATCTAAGTTCACATTTCCACCATTCGTAAAGCTATCATCACTGGTGAAAATAGTTTTTATTAATATATTGTTTACATACATTACAAAAAGATACTGGTTAACTACACTCGTCGGGTCATGGAAATAAACCGTCATTAGTTTATTATTCTTACCATTAAAAACATCATCCCTGTAGGTTACCTGGTCAAAATTTACCAGAGCCGGCATTGTAGAACTTCCTGTATAGGTTTTCCCGTTAGTTTGTACAGTAAGGGTATAAATATTACCCGTACGGCCAGTAAACCTATTGCTCAAATAAGTTCCGGCAGTGGTTCCTTCAGTTAGTTTATAATTATTTCCTTTGTTATCAGAAATAGTAACTACCGCTCCGCTTACTGCCGGGAAAGTGTTGGTATTGGTAAAAGGCACCGACTGGCTTATTTTTACAGATTGCTGCTCCAGCTGATTAGTCACGTTACCTTCAATAACCAATTGTGTTGCAGCATTATCTACTTTTATATTGATCACTTTTTGGCAGGCAGCATTAACTATTAATATTAAAATTAATGCTGCAGCAATGATGTGATATTTAAGTTTGATGAATTGCATATTAAAATTTAAAGTTCCAGGTTACAGAAGGTATAATACCAAAAAGACTGGTTTCTACCGCTTCGGTACGTGTAGGGTCGGTTTTGCTGTCCTGGAAAGTTATTGTATATGGGTTTTTATGGTTGTAAACATTGTAAATTCCAAATGTCCAGCTGGAATGGTATTTCTTATGTTGCTTTCCTTCTAAAGTAGCCCCAAGGTCGAGGTGGTTAGTTGATGGTTCGCGATAACCATTACGCGAACTATAGTAATAAGTAGTTAAACCATTAAGATTGTATTTACCGGTAGGGTAAGTAACCGCATCGCCGGTGCCATAAACAAAGGTGCTTGAAAACGTCCACTTTTTGTTTAACTGGTATATGCCCACCACAGAGATGTTATGGGTACGATCATACTTATTCGGGAAATAATTGCCATTATTAATTCCGTTAAATTTACCCTCGGTTTTAGATAGCGTGTAGGCAATCCATCCGTTAAACTTTCCGTGTTTTTTCTTTAAAAGGAGTTCGAGCCCATAGGCTCGTCCAATACCATATACCAATTGCGATTCCACATTAGGATTGGCAATCAGTTGCGCGCCGTTTTTATAATCTATCTGGTTTTGAAGCCATTTATAATATACTTCACCTGAAAACTCAAAGATATTTTCATTGAAATTTTTAAAATACCCGGCAGATACCTGGTCGGCAATCTCCGGTTTAATATTATTACTGCTTAGTACGTAAAGATCTGTAGGTGTGCTGCTTGTAGAATTGCTAAGGATATGTATATTTTGCGTATTGCGGTTATAAGATGCCTTAATTGAATTTTGATCATCCAGGGTATAACTGGCTGAAAATCTTGGTTCTAAATTAAAATAGCTTTTAACTACGGCACCTGATCCATATGTTGCAGAATTTATGATTTTTCCGGAAACGTCATAGGTATTAAATGTTCCGGGGCCCCTTAAAAAAATATCACTTAAACGTAAGCCGTAAAGCAAGTTAAGCTTTGTGCTTATATGCCATTCGTCACTGATATAGGCGGCTGTTTCTATACCGTATCTTGATTGTACATTGTTATTATTAATACCTGAAGTTCGTGTGGAAGTAATTGAGCCTGGCGCCAGGTTATGGTTAACTGCATTAAAACCAAATGTTAAAGTATGCTTGCTATCAATGAAATATTGAAGATCCTCTTTTAAATTTAAATCATTTATTGCTGATGTAGCCTTAAATTGGTTATCTGTTACAAAGCTTTGAATGGTGTAGTTATAATTACTATAGATAAGCGATGTGTTTGAGAACAGCTTATTGGTAAAAA
>JAQBOY010000045.1 GCA_028287805.1 Mucilaginibacter sp. | reverse complement strand
TTTGAAAATAAAGATAAATTTGAAAACGCCTATCCGGCTGATTTTATAGCAGAAGGTGTTGATCAAACCCGTGGATGGTTCTTTACCCTGCATGCCATAGCGGTAATGCTGAGTGAAACCAGCGATGAGATCAAAAAAATAAATGCAAAAGTTGGCAACAAAGGGATCGCATTCAAAAATGTGATTTCAAATGGCTTGGTGCTGGATAAAAACGGCAACAAAATGTCAAAACGGTTAGGGAACGGGGTTGATCCTTTCTCAACCATTGAGCAGTTTGGCGCTGATGCCGCACGCTGGTATATGATCAGCAATGCCGCCCCATGGGACAACCTTAAATTTAATGCGGAAGGGATAGATGAGGTTCGCCGGAAGTTTTTCGGCACCTTGTATAATACCTATACTTTTTTTGTGATGTATGCCAACATTGATCAGTTTAACTACAGCGAAGCAGAAATAGCGCTAAAAAGCCGCCCGGAGATTGATCAGTGGATCATTTCCCTGCTGAACACCTTAAGCAAAGAGGTTGATAGTTTTTATGCCGACTTTGAACCTACAAAAGCCGCCCGTGCTATACAGGATTTTGTGGATGCTCATTTAAGCAACTGGTACGTGCGTTTAAGCCGCCGCCGTTTTTGGAGGTCAGATAATTCTGATGACAAACTGTCCGCTTACCAAACGCTGTATACTTGCCTGGTTACTATTGCCAAATTAATGTCGCCAATAGCGCCATTTTTTGCTGATCGGTTGTATAATGATTTGAACCAAGCTACCCATAAAGAAGCATTTGAATCTGTACACCTTGCAGATTTTCCGGCTTATCATGATGATCTGGTAAACAAGCCGCTGGAAGAGCGTATGCAAATGGCACAGGATATATCTTCCCTGGTATTGTCATTGCGTAAAAAGGTGAGCATTAACGTTCGCCAGCCATTAAGCAAAATATTGCTGCCAATACTGGATAAAAACTTTAAGCACCAAATAGAGCAGATTAAGGATTTGATATTATCCGAAACTAATATAAAAGATATTGAATATATAACCGATACCGCTGGTTTTATCAAAAAGAAGGTGAAACCAAACTTTAAATCCTTAGGTGCAAAAGTTGGTAAGGATATGAAATTGGTTGCTGAAGCTATTACCAATTTTAGCCAGGATGATATTACCAAACTGGAAACTGAAGGCAGTATTCCGGTACTTGATACTAAGTACTTGATACTTGATACTGATGTGGAAATCATAGCGGAGGACGTTCCGGGATGGCAGGTTGCAAATTTAGGAAAACTAACTGTGGCTTTAGATGTTACGATAACCAATGAATTAAAGCAGGAAGGGATATCGCGTGAATTGATAAACAGGATACAGAATCTTCGAAAAGCCAAGGGGTTTGAAGTTACAGATAAGATAAATGTTAAGGTAAGTGACCACTCCTTTTTGAGCGGAGCCGTAAGAAATAATTTATCCTATATTTGCGCCGAAATTTTGGCCGACAGTATACTGATTGATAATCAGTTAAATGAAGGGGAAATTGCTCAGATTGATGAAAATGAAATATTGATTGCTATTAGTAAAATATAAATGAAAGAAGAAAACGAAAAGACCAGATATGGTGATGCAGAACTAAAAGAGTTTAAAGATCTGCTATTAGATAAATTGCGTATCGCAAAAGAAGAGTTAAATTCATTGGCTACTTCATTGAGTTCGCCAAATGCAAATGGTACAGATGATACTGCAGGTACCTATAAAACTTTGGAAGATGGGTCAGCTACGCTGGAGAAGGAACAAATTAATCAATTAGCTGCACGGCAGAAAAAATTTATTGAACAATTGGAAGCTGCTTTAGTGCGCATTGAAAACAAAACTTATGGTATTTGCCGCGAAACCGGTAAGCTGATACCTAAAGAGCGTTTACGCGCTGTACCGCATACCACCCTAACTATGGAAGCCAAATTAAAGCAATAAATGAAGACAGCTTACACCAAACCTTTTTTGGTTGCTATATTTATTATTCTGCTTGACCAGATCATTAAAACCTGGGTAAGGTCGCACATGATGATGGGTGAGGAAATTCGTTTTTTAGGTGAGAGGGGAATGCTGCATTACACCGAAAATAATGGTATGGCATTTGGCATGGAGCTTGGCGGTGATTTTGGAAAGTTGGTTTTAACACTCTTCCGCATTATTGCCGTTTGTGGTATAGGCTATGGTTTGGTGTATTTAATAAAGCATAAATATCACCGTGGTTTAATCATGAATGTTGCGCTGATATTTGCAGGCGCAATGGGGAATATAGTCGACTCTACTTTTTACGGAGTGATGTATAATTATGCACCCTTATTTCATGGGCGCGTGATTGACATGTTCTATTTTCCTCTTATTTCCGGTAACTTTCCGCCGTGGGTACCCATTTGGGGCGGTCAGGATTATATCTTCTTTCGCCCTGTATTTAACCTTGCTGATTCGGCCATATCCGTTGGGGTAATTATGATATTAATATTCCAAAGGCACTACTTCAAACATGAAGTTCCTGAGGTAAGTCAACCCAATAGTGAGATAGTTGAAGAATAAAGCCTTATAAATAAAAAAGCTGCCTCGAGCGGCTTTTTTATTTATGAAAATGCAACAATACTGCTTTCCCTTCCTCCGTTGCCTGTGTCTTCAGGCAATGCTTATAGTTATTTTGCTGAATAAATAGTTGTCTGTGAGGGCACATACAACCCGATTGTTACATATAATCATAGATGTCTAAAGCGTTATGGTAGGTATTAGCTTATTGAGGACTTAGATTATGAAATTATTATTTGTAACATTCACGCACAAACAATAATTTACCTTTCATTAAATAATAATAAATATGGAAACCCTTATGCATGATAATAAAACTTTTGAAGCGAGCACTTATGCTGAAAAAGTAATTAAAGGAAGCGAGTTTCATAGTTGCATATTTAAAAAATGTGATTTCACGAACAGCGAATTCTTAAATAGCAAATTTGTTGATTGCATATTTGAAGGCTGCAATTTATCTATGATGAAATTAGATGGCTCAACGCTAAATAATGCCATATTTAAGCATTGTAAAATATTGGGAGTAAACTTTACGCCATGCCAGGACTTTCTTTTTACCGTTAGATTTGAATATTGCTTCCTTGATTACTCCTCTTTTATGGATAAAAAAATGCTGAAAACAAATTTTATTCAAACGTCTTTAAAAGAAGTAAGCTTTACCCGAACTAATCTTTCAGGCTCCGTATTTGATCAAACTGACCTGATGAATGCAGTCTTTAATCAAACTGATCTTACCGGCGTTAACTTTGTTACCGCGTTTAATTATATTATTGATCCGGAACTTAATAATATTAAGAAAGCCATCTTTTCGGCTGATGGCTTAGCCGGGCTTTTAAATAAATATCAAATTAAGATTGTTTAAGGCCTGAAAAGAAAAACCCCTGTTCTAATTTAGCACAGGGGTTTTTCACTAATATTATTGTGGCTTCTGCTCTGTCGGCGGCGGAGACGCCTGTCGGGCTGGCCTTGGTTGTTGTTGCATAATGCGTTGCTGTTGCATTTGCTGCTGCCTTTGCTGCTGTTGCATCTGCTGCTGTTGAGGTTGCTGCTGCCTTTGCTGCTGTTGGGGTTGTTGTTGCTGCTGTTGGGGCTGCTGCATTTGCTGCTGTTGAGGTTGTTGCTGCCTTTGCTGCTGTTGCATCTGCTGCTGTTGGGGCTGTTGCATTTGCTGCTGTTGCTGCCTTTGTGCTCTTTGCTGTTGTCTAAACACATCCTGCTGTTGAGGTTGTTGTTGCTCAACCTGCTGTTGCTGTCTTTGCTGCTGTTGCATTTGCTGCTGCTGTAACTGTCTCTGTTGTTGCCTTTGAGCCCTTTGCTGTTGTCTAAAAACATCCTGCTGTTGCTGGGCTTGCTGCTGTTGAGCTTGTTGCATATTAGGCTGATTTGCCGGATTGGCAGGTGTAACATTTTGCCTGTTTTGTCGCCCGTTATAAGGTTGCCCGTTTACAGATTGACCTGGAGCCGGATTAACCTGTGGTGCATTAGGCTGATTTGCCGGATTGGCAGGTGTAACGTTTGGCCTGTTTTCAGGTCGCCCATAGTTTTGGCGGCCATTAAGTTGACCGGGAGCCGGATTAACCTGTGGGGCATTTGACTGATTATCATGTCGTTGCTGGTTGTTATATTGGCCATTAGCCGGCCGGTTTTCAGGCTGAGCGGAAGCAGGATTTGGCTGAGGTGCATTTGGCCGGTTATTTATACGCACTACATTATTATCAGGAGTATTGCTGCGGGCAACGGTAGCCAGTTTTGCAGCGTTCGCATGGTTAAACGCGGGAGCTCCGCCTGGTCCCCTCAAAGCTATATTCTGGTTAGGGTTTTGCTGACGATAGGCTGCCCCATCAACTACTCTTGCCGGGCGTGCATCCTGCGTCTTCCTAACTGCTGGTCTGAAAATATTTACAGCATTATTTTGCACATAAACAGCACCCGGGCTGTTAGCGCTATTAATACGATATATTTGAGGCTGCCGATGAGTTACCCTTTGAATATCAGTTGCACCCGGGCCGGCAATATATCTTTGGTTGCCTCTTACATAAGTATTATTAATAACTGTTGTATTACGAATAATATTTATTGCCCTGCCATGAGGCACCCGGTAGCTATATATATTAGAACTGTTAATATAAGCCTGTGGGGCACATACCCAATAATTATCTGGTATGTTATATCCGCCGCCAAATGCTGAACTCATACTTATACCGGGCATTAATGGCGCCCATCCATAATAACCGCCTCCCTGGCGCCAGCTAACCCAGGCAGGAGCCCACTCATAACCGGGTATCCATTCCCATCCGTAATAATCATCATAATGCCAGCGGCCGTAATGAAAAGTGGCCCATCCCCATGGATAATCTGATACCCAGGTATTTCCGTAGTCTGTTAATACCCAATGTCCACTGGTTCCATAAGGCATAAAACCATCTTCCGCATCCGGAACCCAAACATCTCCGTACCGGGGGTCGTTCACCCAGGTTCCATACGGCGCTAAATTATCGTAAAAGTCCTGCTCAGAAATATTCTGAGCCATGCTTTTACGCGGAGCAATGGCTATTAACAGGAACGTTAATAAGCTAATGCACCATATTTTATTGAAGAATTTCATAATTTAAAAATTGGTTTATATATATATTGTTTTATATTATTTTGACAAAATAAATTATAAAACGTTTAGTAGGTTAATAGTTTTAAATATAATATCGGTGTTTGAAAATAGCATATATTATTTTGTATTAACAAAATTTAACTTTGTATTTTCGATTTTATTATATAAATATGAGCACAGTGAATATTCCATGCCTTGATTTAAACACCTACATTAATGGCGATGCTAACGATCGTAAACGCTTTTCGGATGAAATTGGCAAAGCTTTTAATGAAACAGGGTTTGTTACTATTACCAATCATGGGTTAAGCAAACAGTTAATTAACCAGCTTTATGAGCAGGTTAAAGAACTATTTGCTCTTCCGGATAGCGTTAAAGCAAAATATGAGATACCTGAGCTGGCAGGCCAGCGTGGCTATACCGGTAAGGGAAAAGAAACAGCCAAAGGTTTTAAAACACCCGATCTTAAAGAGTTTTGGCAGATAGGGCAAACAGTTACAGATGGCTCAGACAAAAAGGATGAGTACCCGGATAACCTGGTGGTTACTGAATTGCCCTCCTTTAATAAAATAACGCTGGAAGTTTATAAGAAGCTGGAGGAATCCGGAAAACATTTACTGCGTGCTATAGCGGTGTATCTGAATTTACCGGAAAACTATTTTGATGATAAAGTACATAATGGCAACTCTATTTTACGTACGCTGCATTATTTCCCTATTCAAGATCCGGATGCTGTGCCGCCGGATGCTGTCCGGGCAGGCGCACATGAGGATATTAACCTCATTACCCTGTTAATTGGCGCCAGTGCTGATGGATTAGAAGTATTAACACGCGAGGGCGAATGGTTCCCTGTTAAGGCACATGGGGAGGACCTGGTGGTTAACGTAGGCGATATGCTGCAGCGTTTAACCAATAACAAATTGAAATCAACTACACATCGTGTGGTTAATCCCCCGCGTGAACTGATGAAGAATTCGCGTTATTCGGTGCCATTCTTTCTGCATCCGGTATCAGGCATGGATCTTACCTCATTACCATCATGTATAAATGCTGAACATCCAAAATTATATAACAACATGACTGCCGGTGAATACCTGGATGAGCGGCTGCGGGAGATAGGATTGAAGAAATAAGTTGCAGCGGCAGTAGCAGTACATATTACTTATAAAAGACTGCTACTGCTTCTATAAAAACTACTTCATTTCTTCCATTATGGCCCGGTAAAGTTCATTAACATGTTGTGAACCGATAATGTAGATCAGGCCATCCCGGTCAGTTAAATGAATGGCATCTTTACCAGCGGTAAAAAACCTGATGGTACCTTTGGTGTGCAGATTATAAACCGGGTTATTAAATAAATACCGGCTGTATTTGCCCTTTTCAACTTTTACAATACTATTCAAATCAATTTTTACCAGGCGGGTGGTCCATAAGCCATCCAGTAAAATGCTTTTGTTTTGCACGCGTGTACGGAAATGAAGTAAAAACCCCATGATAATGGATATAATGATAATGGCAAATCCTACCACCATCAGTAAATCTCCACTGCGTTCACGTTCATCAGTAAAAAAATCAACTGCAAAACAAAACATAGCTAAGGCTAAACGTATGGTAAGCGGGATGAATTCCCTGCCGAGGTATTGCTTCTCCGTGAAAACAGTTTTATCGCTCATGCTAATTTATACAGTTCGAATATAATTACTTTTTTGGTGTTTTTGTTTACTTTATACCGTTCGTCCAATCTATAACCGCAAATCCAGATGAGTTCGCCATTCCCGTTAATTAACAAAGGGATCTCATTTTTTAGATGTAACGGAATTTTCTGATTAATAAAAAAGTCGCTTAGCTTTTTACGCGTTTTCATTCCCAGGGGATAAAAAAAATCGCTTTGCTGCCAGGAGCGGAGGCTTAATGGATAAACCATTAACCCGGCATCAACAGCCACAGATAGGGGGTTATCTTTTATAATCAGCGGACTATCATCATGCAGTAAGGTAAGTTTATAATTGCCATAATGAACAGCGTGAGTGGTTGAATCAATAGGTACGCTCTGCTGCTGCTGAACGTTGTTTTTAATCAGTATAAGCTGCTCACGATCCAAAACCAACTTAAAACCGGCTGATTCAAACACCCGCCCGGGGTGTTTGTCTAAACTGGCAATAAGGTCATCAACTGTAGTTTCGTTAAAACCAAACTCCTGTAGTAATTTAAAAAGCAGCAATCTTTTAGGATTCAGCTTTTTTATTTCAGCTAATGATAAATGGATTTCATCATTATAATTTATAAATAACGCCTTTTTTAGTTCGTCCAATTTCAGTTCCAGTAATACTTCCATATCCCTGAAGTGTTGCAGGTTATTTTCAAAAGTATTTTCGAGGCTTGGGTTTAGTTCTTTTAGCTTAGGTATCACTTCATGCCTTATTTTATTACGGGCATATTTAACCGATATATTTGAGCTATCCTCTACATAGTTATAATTGTTTGCGGTGATCAAACTTTGTATCTCTTCCCGCTTTAAAAATAACAATGGCCGTACCAGTGATCCGTTTTTAGGCAATATGCCGTGTAAGCCTGCAATACCTGTACCGCGGGTAAGGTTTAACAATATTGTTTCAATCGTATCGTTTTGATGATGAGCAAGTGCGATAACAGTATAACCGGCTGATTGTCTAACTTGTTCAAACCATTGGTACCTTAAATCCCGCGCCGCCATTTGTATGGATATTTTTTTATCGGCGGCGTATTGCCGGGTATCAAACGTTGTGGTGTGAAATGCAACTCCCGCTTGTTTGGCAAGCTCTTTGCAAAAAGCTTCGTCGGCTGCAGATTCATCGCCGCGTAACTGGAAATTACAATGTGCTATGCCAAAATTAAATCCGGCAGACTTTAATAAATGAACCATCAACACAGAATCCATACCCCCGCTTACCGCAGCCAGTACCTTGCTGTTATACTCAAACAAATGATTTTGTTCAATAAAATCGGTAAATTTTTTTACGGGGAGCATCATCAAAATTATTAATTTAATAACCCCAACAAAAAACTAATTTTGTCATTGTGAAGAAATACGTTTTAAGTTTCTTGTTTTTGCTGTTGATGGCAGCTGCTTTTGGTCAAAAAAAATCAATTGTGAACCTGGTGTCATCACAAACTGTAGAACCAATTAAGTACCCTAACGGTAAAAATTTAATAAAGGTATATAAAGGAGTATTTAAGCAGGATTTGTCCATATTGCGTTCTGACAGCGCTTATTTTTATCCAGATCAAAATGCGGTTGATGCTTTTGGCCATGTTAATATAAACCAGGGCGATACATTAAATATTTATTCGGATAAGCTGAATTATAACGGGAATACCAAGGTGGCCATTTTAACAGATAATGTTAGGATGGTTGATAAAGATGCCACATTAACTACTAACTACCTTACTTATAATACAGCAACAAGAATTGCTACCTATACAGGCGGAGGCAAATTGGTAAACAAGGGCAATACGCTGGTGAGTAAAAACGGCTATTATTTTGCCTTTACCCGCGACTCCTATTTTAGGTATAACGTGGTTTGTACCACAACAGATGCCGTGATAAAAACGGATACCCTTAGATACAACACCGGAACCAGGATTTCCTATTTTTACGGGCCTACACATATTTATGGCGCCAAGGATAAAGATACATTGTATACAGAAGATGGCACCTATAGTACAATTACTGAACAGGCCCGTTTCGGAAAGAAAAATTTATACTCGCAGGGAACAAAGACCTTAAAAGGTGACAGCTTATTTTATGACAGATTAAAAGGGTATGGGCGCGCGGTTAAGCATATTACTTTTAATGATAACGAACAAAAAACAACCATAAAGGGAGATTTGGGGGAGTTTTATAAAACGGATGATCGTGCTGTAGTAACTCAAAATGCTTACATGATTTTTGTTACCGAAGAAAAAGATAGCACAAAAACCGATTCGGCTAATAAAAAATCGCCGTTACAAAATAAAGGAACCACGCTTAAAAAGACACCCTTAAAAACAGAACAGGTAGATAAAAAACAGCAGGATTCATTAATGAAAAAACAGCTTGGCTTATCCCCGGAGGTTAAAACCAAAGCTGTAATTAACACCCCTGCAATAAATGACAAAGACAAACTTAAAACGTCTGCAAAAAGTAAAGATTCGGTAAATAAGCCCGTAACTAAAGCGCCCGGCCATATTAAGCAGGATTCATTATTTATGGTAGCCGATACCCTGGAAACAAGGATTTTAGTTTTCAAAGACCTTAAATTATTACAGCAGCAACGGTGGAGCGCGAGTCACCGGGATACTTCTATAAAAGTGAAAAAAACGGTTTTGCTGACTAAGCCGCTTAAATTTATACCGCTAAAAACACCTGAATTATTTAGGGATACCAGTTTTTATCACGCTGAATTTTTTGGTAAGCCGAAACCTAAACCCAGTGTTAAAAAGAAACCGGTTAAACCCGTTGATCCTAAAAAGCTGGCGGCAGACAGTATTAAAAACAAACGTAAAGTAGATTCTTTAGCAGTAATTGCCAGCCACGGGCTAAGTGATACCTCCAGGGTACGTATTATCAGCGCGCATCATCATGCCAAAATATTTAAGTCAGACCTGCAAGCTATAGCCGATTCCATGTTTTATAGTTATAGCGATTCAACCATACGTATGTTTGTAAATCCGATGATATGGACACAGGGTTCGCAGCTATCAGGTGATACGATTAATCTGCAGATGAAAAACAGGAAGCTGGATAACATGGATATGTTCCCATCGGCTTTTGTTGTAAACATTGAGGATAATGATTCGCTGCACTTTAACCAAATGGGGGGTAAAACCATGCATGGTATATTTAAAAACAATAAATTAGCTTTTATGCTGGTTACAGGAAATGCCGAAACAATAGCCTTTAAAAAGGATAGCGCAACACATAAAGTAACTGAAATGCAGCGGTCTGTAAGCGGCAGCATAGAAGTAAATTTTAAAAATAGTCAAATAACCAGACTGGCATTTTTAGTTAAGCCTGATAACAAGATATTCCCTTTTGCAAAAGTTAAAGAAGAAGACAAGATTTTAAAAGGGTTTATATGGAAACCTAAAGACAGGCCGGTATCTAAAGAGTCCATTATCCATTCTTACCGCGGGCCGGTTGCAAAAAAGTCACAAGCGCCTAAAGGGTCAATGCCCATAAAGCCTGCATCCAAAACAACAGGGAATAAAAAACAGGGAGACAAGGCAAATGTTAAACCTCCTGCTGCAAATGCACCGGGTTTAAGAGCGGGTAAGGATACCGTGCTTCACCTTAAGCAGGATACTTTAAAGAAACAAGATACTCTGAAGTTGAAGAAGCAAGATACTTTGAGGTTGAAGAAACAAGATACTTTGAAGAAGAAACCGGATCAAAAGACAAAGGGCGAAACAGCTAATTAAACAGCATTTAAAAACTCAATCATCTTATCAACGGCCTTTGCCCGGTGGCTGATACTGTTTTTTTCAGCTAAGGTCATTTCGGCAAAGGTTACCGCATAACCGAGCGGTTGAAATATAGGGTCATAACCAAAACCGGCCGTTCCGCTTAATTCATTACGGATAATGCCTTCAACTGTACCTTCAAAAAAATGTTCTTTACCATCCCAAATTAAGGAGATTACCGTATGAAACCGGGCTGTACGATTATCGGCATGTTTTAATCTCTCTAATACCTTACGGATATTAGCCCCATGATCGCCATGTTTACCCGCGTAACGGGCAGAGTATACGCCTGGTTCGCCGTTTAAGGCGTCAATCTCAAGGCCGCTGTCATCACCAAAACAATTGAGTTTATATTTATTGAAAATATAATGGCTCTTTATCGCCGCGTTTTCGCTGAATGTAGCCCCGGTTTCGGCAATGTCATCAAAACAGCCAATATCATTAAGACTTAGCAGTTGTATTTTACCGGCTATTTTGTCGGCTATTTCTTCCAGTTTATGAGTATTGTTGGTTGCAAAAACTAATTGCTGCATGTTACAAAGTTTTCATTTGATCCCAAAATGCCTTTTTATTCTCCGTGCTGCTCATCATCTCATCAAAGCTAAAGCTAAATAAGGACCGGCAATCATCCAGTTGACCGGGTTGATTAAGCGACAGTGTTTGTATGTTTTGCGGCAGGGCATGTTTCCCCATTATCAATAGCTTTTGTGGTTTAAAATAAGTAATCACTTGCTCAAAAGTAAGGTCAGCATAAGCAGCCATGTTCATTATGACTACATCATCCATGTTTAATTCCTTACGTTTAAGAATGTTTTGCAGCGCGGTTAAGTGTTCATCATCAATAAATTCCTTATTGGAATAGTGAACCAGAATGAGGAAACTTTTTTTATTGTTACCCAGGTACTTAAAATCAATAACAGGCGTTTTTGCAACAGTTGCTGTTGAAACAGCTGCAAAAGTTTTGTCTTTATCAAGCAGGTAAAGGTCATTGTCAATTATAAAGCGTAATGCGGCAGGGTTTTCAACGTTCACTTTAACAAATTTTAACCAAAAGTAGTTAAACAGTTTCAAGCTTTATTGGCATATTCGCATAATTATGCAGTGTAATTTTAATTGATGTTATTATGCAGCTATAATTAATAAATTTTACCGAAATTCGGTGGTTCTTACGGAGTATTGATCCGTAACATATTTAGCATTTTAAAAAAGTACATGAGAAAATTTTTGATAGCCATTTTAATTGGTTTTTTATTTATATCAGCTGCCAGCGCGCAAAAACGGGTATTGGATAAAATAGCAGCAGTGGTAGGCAGCAATATCATATTACAATCAGACATTGAGCTTGCTTACGCGAATTATTTAGTAAACGGTACACCACCTAACCCAGACCTTAAATGTTCATTGCTGCAAAATCTGGTATCACAAAAACTGCTGGCTGCGCAGGCGGTTATTGATAGTATTGTGGTGAAGGAAGATGAGGTAGATAATGAAGTTGACCGCCGTATGCGCACCATGACACAAAGAGCGGGCGGAGAGGATAAGCTGGAGAAATTTTTAGGCCGGTCAGTAATACAATATAAAGACGAAATACGCCCCGATGTAAAGGAATTATTGACCGCAGAGCGTATGCGGGCGAAAATCACCGAAAAGATAAATACAACACCGCAGGACGTTGAAAAATTCTATAGGGCGATACCTAAAGACAGCTTGCCAACTATTAATAAAGAGGTTGAGGTGGGTGAAATACAGTTTGACCCTAAGCTAACCAAAGATGAAAAAGAGATTTACCGGCAAAAAGCACAGGAACTGTTGGCCAGGGTAAAAAAGGGTGAGGATTTTGGCGCATTGGCGCGTTTATATTCGCAAGACCCGGGTTCGGCGGCTGAAGGGGGTGATGTTGGATTTTTTGATCGGAGCACTATGGCTAAAGAGTTTACAGCAAATGCATTCAGATTAAAAGCCGGGGAACTGTCGCCTGTATTTGAAACTGAGTTTGGTTTTCACTTTTTACAGGTAGTTGAGCGAAGAGGCGAACAAGTGCATGCCCGTCATATTTTAATTATACCGGTAGTTACACAGCAAAGTTTAGACAGGGCTAAACTTAAAGCTGATACGATTTATAATTTACTGGAAAAAAATAAAAAAGTAGCTGATTTCTTTTCAAATGCGGCTGCAACCTTATCAGATAATAAGGATACTAAATATAATGGAGGTATGCTGCTGAACCCTGAGAATGTGCAGGTGCGTACTACCTTTATCCCGACAAACAGGCTCGACCCGCAAATTGCCCTTGTGGTAGATACAATGAAGATAGGAGAAATTTCCAAGGCACAATTATTTACAGATAATACCGGTAAAAAAAGTTATAAGATATTTTTCCTGAGAACCATAGTTGACGCCCATAAGGCCAATCTGGGACAGGACTTTCCAAAAATAAAAGAGGCTGCTAATGAGGCAAAAATTAATCGTACGGTGAGTGAGTGGTTTGAAAAAAAGAGAAAAGAAACCTATATTAAAATTGATCCTGAATATCAATCCTGCCCACAGTTAAAGGGATGGAGTACAGCAGTCACAACAGCACAAGTAAACCCTTAATGTATGATGCAACACCGGTCTGATGTAGAAGCTGCCGATGCCTTAAAACAAGCCTATCATCAAATACGAACTGAAATAGGTAAAGTTATTATTGGCCAGGACGAAGTAATTAAACTGGTGCTGATATCTATTTTTAGTAACGGCCACTGTTTATTGGTAGGTGTACCGGGTTTAGCAAAAACATTATTGGTACAAACAGTTGCCCAGGTGCTTGATCTTGATTTTAGTCGCATTCAGTTTACACCAGATCTGATGCCATCAGATATTATTGGTTCAGAAATATTAGGCGAAGACAGGAACTTTAAGTTTATTCACGGCCCTGTTTTTTCAAATATTATCCTAGCGGACGAGATTAACAGAACACCCCCTAAAACCCAGGCTGCATTACTGGAAGCTATGCAGGAAAAAGCGGTAACAGCAGCTGGCGTTACTCATAAGCTTGCACAGCCATTTTTTGTTTTGGCTACTCAAAACCCAATTGAACAAGAAGGAACCTATCCGTTACCTGAAGCCCAGCTTGACCGCTTTATGTTTAAGGTAACACTAAATTACCCTTCATTTGCCGAAGAAATGCAGGTGGTAAAAAAAACTACCGGAACATTAATAAACGAGGTAAATAAGCAATTAAATGCCAGCCAGATCATTTATTTTCAGCAATTGGTAAGAAATATACCGGTTACTGATCATGTACTGGAATATGCCGTAAAATTGGTTGCAAAAACCCGCCCCGATGGTGAGTTTGCTGCTCCACAGGTAAAGCGTTTATTAAATTGGGGCGCTGGTCCGCGGGCATCACAGTTTTTAATCTTGGGAGCCAAATGCCATGCAGTTATTAATGGTAAGTATTCGCCTGATATTGAAGACGTACGGGCCGTAGCTAAACCCATTTTAAGCCATCGTATTGTACGCAGTTACCACGCCGAAGCTGACGGATTAACAACAGATGATATTATTGAGCAGCTTTTTTAAAGTTAGTTGATTGGTTTATTAGTTGATTAAGTGAGTAGTTAAGATCATTCATCAAACCCAATCACCACTTAACTTAATCAACCATTTAACTTACCTAATCATTCTCTATTGCCGAGAATATTTCGAGTAAAATATTCCATTTGTGCCCTTTGTCAATTTCCCAAATGCGAACATAATTGTAATTACTTACAATGTTTCCTTTTTTAATGCGTGCACGGCCATAGCTATAAGCCAGGTCATTGCTTAGGGAACGACCAGCGTTAACGGTTTCGGCGCTTATGCTTATCGCTTCATTTCCAATAAACTTTAATATTTTATCCTGACCGGTTATTGGTTCAAATCCCGGGAAATAAAAGCGTCCTTCAGGGCTTAAAAATTCTTTATAAGTGGCTAAAGTAGATACGGTGGAAGCGGTATGATTAAATGTTTTATCTGTAGCCAGTATTATATTTTTGCCGTTAAAAGGATCTTTGCTTACTTCTGCTTTTTTTTGTGGCTCAGGATCTTTAAAATCAGTAGTAGCCACCTGTTCAGCTTCCGGGTGTTGTATGCCCAGATTTATAAGCAGTTTTAATTTATTTTCGGTATCGGTGCGCCAGATGGATACATAATCGCCAAATACTTTATCATCATCTGTTTTCCCGTTTTGATAAACATAAGGGCCCGCGGTAAACGCCAGATCACCTGCCGCTGATATCCTGGCCAGCTTTGGTTCACATTTTAATGTACCGGGTTGTTTGTCAATATTTTTATAAAAATCTGTAATTTTTACAGCGTTAGGTTTAAACACGATACCTTCAGGATCGGTCACTTCTAAAAATCCATCCTTTATACCTTTGCGCGCTACTAATTTATTAAAGCTTTCTTCGGCAGTAACTACTTTATTAACGCTGGCGGGTGCTGTTTGTGCTAAGGTAACTGTAGTGAAACCACTAAATACAATAGCGGCGAATATTATATTTTTCATACTCATGATAAGATAATGATCAATTTATTGATTTTTTATTGGAAATTAATCTGCTTTTACACTGATAGTTTTATTTAACAGATGTAACGTAAATTAAAGCATTAAATTTTACTCCAGCTGGTGCCATCTTTACTATCGTTTAATTGAAAGCCAATTTTCTGTAGTCCGTCTCTAATTTGATCTGAGGTAGCATAATCATGGTTGCTCTTGGCTTTACTCCTTAATGTAACAATAAAGTTTAATATTTGAGGCAGGTCATTATTTGCAGCCTGTTCATCCTTTAAACCTAAAATATCAAACACAAAGATGTTCATCATGTTTTTTAAAAGCTGCAAATTAGTTAAATCAATATTTAATTTGCTATCATTTATAGAGTTAATGATTCGTGCTGCTTCAAAAAGTTCGGCAATTAAAACAGGGCTGTTAAAATCATCATTCATGGCTGCATAACAACGCTGCATTAAAGGTTCAATTTCAACTTCAGTAGTGGCAGAAGTTTTCAAATTTTCTATTAAGCTAACAGCGGTCATTAAACGCTTAAATCCTTTTTCTGATGCCTCCATGGCTTCATTTCCAAAATCAAGCGTGCTTCGGTAATGCGCCTGCAGCATAAAAAAACGCACGGTCATTGGGCTATAGCCCTTATTTAGTATGGAATGTTCGCCGGTAAACAATTCATGCGGTAAAAAACTATTACCTAATGATTTTGACATTTTTTGCCCATTAACCGTCAGCATATTGGTATGTATCCAATAGGTAGCGGGGTTTTTACCACAGCAGGCTACATTTTGTGCTATTTCATTGGAATGATGGGTAGGCATCAGGTCAATTCCGCCGCCATGAATATCAAATTGTTCTCCCAGGTATTTGTGGCTCATAGCCGAACATTCCAGGTGCCACCCCGGGAAACCAACGCTCCAGGGCGAAGGCCATTTCATCAAATGCTCAGGCTTGGCTTTTATCCATAAGGCAAAATCAAGCTTGCCGCGTTTTTCTTCCTGCCCACCCAAAGTGCGGGTGTTATTCAGCATATCTTCCAGGTTACGGCCGCTTAAAATGCCATAATCCTGTATCCGGTTATATTTTTCTACATCAAAATAAACCGAACCGTTTACCTCATAAGCAAAACCTTTGGCTAATATTTCTTTTACTAATTCTATCTGCTCAATAATATGGCCGGTAGCGGTAGGCTCAATACTTGGGGGCAGTACATTAAATATTTGCAATACTTCATGAAAACCTACGGTATACTTCTG
This sequence comes from Mucilaginibacter sp., assembly GCA_028287805.1. GTDB lineage: Bacteria > Bacteroidota > Bacteroidia > Sphingobacteriales > Sphingobacteriaceae > Mucilaginibacter. Next base: position 4,219 of record JAQBOY010000045.1, on the reverse strand, counting down.
CACAATCTCCATAGGCTCTAGCTGCGCTATTTTCGCTTTTTTTGAGATCTTATCTTCTCCCTGGTCTCCGCCATCCCCCTCTAAATGCCCGGCATCTGTAATATTACGTACATAACGAACTTTATACTCAAGGTGAGTAAGGTATCTGAAAATAAGATCAAAAGAAATATAAGTACGACAATTGCCTAAATGAACGTCGCTGTAAACAGTGGGGCCACATACATACATCCCTACATGCGGTGCATTAAGTGGTATAAATTCTTCTTTTTTACGGGTTAGTGTATTGTAAACAAATAAATTTTGTTTCATGGGGGCAAACTTACGATTTTTTCGATTTGTATAGCTTGTAATAAAAGTGGTAGTGTCTGTAAATTGTAGAAGTTTTTGTCGGCAAAATAGTTGATAACAAGCTTACGTTAATAATATTCAACTATTACAACGTTTATAGCCCTTATCAACCTACTGCCTTAGTAGTAAATCACTTACTATAGGGTAATGATCAGACAGCTTTTTTTGAATGATTTGATAACCTGTTATATTAAACTGCTGTGTAGTCATAATATAATCAATCTGGTAATTAGGAAAATCTCCATTGTAGGTACGGCCCAGGCCAGCTCCCTTTTCGCTAAAAGCATTTTTTAATCCCTTTTCCATTTGATTGACGGCGAACGAGGTTGGTGTGTCATTAAAATCGCCCGATATAATGTAGGGATACGGGCATTGCTTGGCATGTGCCTTTACTTTAAATACCTGCTCGGCTCTTTTTAAAAAGGCTCTTTTTAACTTAGTGCCAAGGTGTGCTATTGAATGTATATTAGTCAGGCCGCTTGTTACGGTGTCAAGGTATTTATAATCCTGCGGTTCAAACTGTATAGATTGTAAATGCACGCTGTATAACCTGATTATCCGGTTATCCTTTTTTACATCTGTATACAAACACTGGTTTCCACTGAATATTTCATCTGATAAGCGGATAAGACCGGTATTAATAATAGGATATTTTGAAAAGATCGCCATGCCCATTAACTCATCATTGTTAGCGTTAAAAGACTCTAAGTAATAACTCTCAGACCGCATGATCTTTTTTATAGAATCAATCATATCGTACTGGCCTTTTTTACGTGAATAAAATTCCTGAAAACCTATTACATCCGGATGTTGCTCTTCAATAAGCTGCAATATTTCATGTTTGGTAGATATATCTTTGTTTGAGCCGAATTTTTTAAAATTATGCACATTATAGGTCATCACACGCAAATTTTGGCTATGCGCTCTATCGCTGTTTTTATCAGTACGAAAACCTATATTGTTATATAATACACCCAGGCCGCAAATAATACTGGTAAATGATAACAGGAAATACCAGTTTTTACGCAGAAGCCAATATAATATGAATAAGGCATTGGCCAAAAGTAAAGGGGGATAAGCTAAACCAAAAAAAGCGATGAGCCAAATTTTTCGGGGATCGGTAACAGGTGCCAGGTAGCTGATTAATAATGCCAGGCAAAACCCACAATTAATCCATAAAACCAGTTTATCAAATAGGGGCAGCCTTTTTTTAGTCTTCATTTTTTGCTTGCGCGAAATAGTATTTCTTTTTCCTGCTTACTCAGGTTATCATAACCACTTTTTGAAATCTTATCTAAAATCCTGTCAACCTCTTCCTGGCGTGGTATATCGTTTGTGCTTTTGTACCTGTTGTTAGATACCACTTTCAATTTTGGTTTTCTTTTAAACAAACCGGTTATTGCCCCAATCCAGTCATGGCCTTTTTGTAGTTGCTTAACATACACAAAGCCGAGTAAAACGCCGCCTAAGTGAGCAATTCCGCCCCCGGCATTGGGCCCTGTAACGCCTAAAAAGTCAATAACTACATAAACTAATACCAGCCATTTTATTTTAACCGGGCCTATAAACATTAAAAATATAGTATAATTAGGCACTATAGTAGCCGCGGCTGCAATAATGGCCATTACACTGGCAGATGCCCCTACGGCCTGGGTTAACACAAGCGCGTTGGTTTGTGTAAAAGCAGGGAAGATATTATAACAGGCTACATATAATACAGCGCCCGCAAATCCGCCTAAAAGGTATAGGCCTACAATGCGTTTATTGCCTAAAAACTCTTCAAATATTTGCCCCATCCAATAAAGCCATAGCATGTTAAACAGGATATGCAAAATGCCATCATGCATAAACATATACGTGAGCGGTGTCCAGAAACGGGTAAGTAATTTGGGCAGATAGGCCGGCAACGCAAGATAATCAAACGTATAGTATGAAATCAGATCTGTACGCATAATCAGGTGCTCAAGTACGGCAGGCACATTGATTGCCAAAAAAACAATAACATTTATACCTATCAGCAGGTATAATTTACTGCTTGATTTAAAAGTTTTGTAAGTTAAATTTTGCCAGAATGTATTCATAATAAATACCAACAATTATGACGTTTATTAGTTGTAAAAGTTTTTTGGTCCTTGTAATTTCCATGCCTTTACCAATATAAAACCCAGTATAGCCCCGCCTAAATGTGCAAAATGCGCAACATTATCACCTCCAAATTGACCAACCCCTAATGATAATTCAATTAACACATATACGGGAATAATATATTTGGCTTTAACCGGTACCGGTATAAACAGGAGCATCAGTTCGGCATTAGGATAGATCATGCCAAAAGCAATCAATACACCAAATATAGCACCCGAGGCACCAACCATAGGAGCATGGTAAATATCAAACAATTTTTGAGCTTGTGCGCCATATTGCAAATAGGATGCTTCCAGTTCAGGTTGTGCAAGAGTAAAGCTTCCGGTTATGGCATGTACTTCTATAGCCTGAACCAGCATTTGTAAGCCAATAGCACCCAAACCGCATATAAAATAAAAATTAAAAAAGCGTTTAGAGCCCATTATATACTCAACTGCCGTGCCAAAGGAGTATAAAGCAAACATATTAAAGAAGATATGTGCCCAGCCCCCATGTATAAACATGTGTGTAATTACCTGCCATATCCTGAAATTTGGCGAGCTAAAATAGTAAACTCCAAAAAGAGCCGCTATAGGATCTGCGCCTGTACTAAAGCCATGAGAGTAAAACAGGGATGGTAAAAAACAAAGCACATTTATTATTAACAGGTTTTTTACAACCGGAGGTATATTGGCTAAAGGAGATTGCATCATTAATTTATAATAGTATTTTAAAAAAGGACAGATTATTTTTCAAATCTTTCCAACAATTCAGTAAGGGTAAAGGTAGTAATAACAGGCTTACCATTTAACGCCAAATTAGGCATTTGACATGCAAAAAGTTGATCGGTTAATAAATTCATCTCTTCGGATGATAATTTAGTGCCTGTTTTAATTGCGGCATTTCGCGCCAGCGCCCTTGCCAGATTATCACGCTTATCTAACTTTAAAATAGCCTGGTTGTTTTTAAAGCCTTCCAGCAAATGTTCCAGTAATTCATGTTCCCCAACATTATTCAGCTCAGCCGGGATACCTTCAACCACAACTGTATTTTTCCCAAACTCGCGAATGTCAAACCCTAAGGCTCGTATATCCGGCAACAATTCTTTTAATAACTCAAAATCACTGCTATTTAGTGTAACAGACTGCGGAAATAAACTTTGCTGGCTAACCCCGGAATGAGTTTCTAATTGCTGTAAAAAACGCTCATATAATACGCGCTCATGGGCAGCCTGCTGATTGATCAGCATAAATCCGGATTTAATTTGCGACATGATGAACCGGTTATGCACCTGAAAAAACTGGCGTTCACTTGATTTCCTTATTTCCTGCTCATCAATTGATATTATCTTTTCTGTATGTATCTCTTGTTGTATTACCGGCTCCTTCTTGCTTATTTCATACAAGGTATCCCAGTTTTTAGTATTAGGTGATTGATGCTGATTACCGCTATTGCGAAATGATTGCTCGCGTTCGGTTTTTTTCTCAGTGGTAAATGGATTGAAATCAGGGTTAAATGAAATTACCGGCGCTACTATCTGCTCAAAAGGTTTGGCGGTTATTAAATGCTCAATGCTGTTTTCCTGGTCAAAATCAAGGCTTGGCGTAATATTGTACCTGCCTAATGACCTTTTTACAGCAGAACGGATAATAGCATATATCGCTTTTTCATCCTGGTATTTGATCTCGGTTTTTGTGGGATGAACATTAATATCAATTTTAGATGGATCAATGTCAATAAAAAGCAC
>JAQBOY010000002.1 GCA_028287805.1 Mucilaginibacter sp. | reverse complement strand
GATCAGAATGGCAAACGCCACAAAATAAAATATCAAATTGCACATCGTGCGGTCCAACCTCCCTGCGTTCAAAATCCCAGGGAGCTAAATCAGTTTGGGCATCCTGTGCCGCGTATCCTTTAACAGGCATCATATGTTTTTCGTTTAGTTTTTATTAGATGCCGCAAATGTCAATAAAAGCAGCAAAATAGATTAGGTGAGTTTTTAAATTTTACAATTCTTCTACTTTTAGGGTGAAGCGTCAAATAAGAAAACCTTAGGAGTTTAAAGCCCGTTGAGCAAGCAGTAATCAGTTGATGAGGTAAGAATCATTCCTTGTGCTTCGCTTCAAATCTGAAACTCAGCATTAATGCCATCGTCATAATACCGAAAAAAAAGATGAGCATCATAAGATAATTATCTATGCGGAGTTTACCCGCTCTTAATAATATAAAACTGATCAGCAAGTTGAAACCAGCCCATAATACATTAATAACAGGGCTTGATAAACCTTTACCGGGAGGATTGGCAAATGGTGTAGGAAATTTATCGCCCGATATACCATGAATAAAGTGTGGGACGGTGTTAGCCAAAAAAGCACCGGAAAAAAATACAGCCAGATAATTATACCACTCCATGTTTATTGTTTGGTTAATTATCCTAAATGTAATAATAAATTTTACATAGCCGGGCTTTCTTCCACTACAGATAAAATGTTCCCGGCCGGATCTTTAAACCAGGCAATTAAAGGGCCGCCCATGCGAAATATTCCCTTTTCATCGGTTTTAAAGTTCTCCTCGTTATATATTATAAATTTGACGCCCTTCGCGGTTAGTTCTGTAACTGCCTTTTCAACATTATCTACGGGAAAATTAAGAACAGTAAATGTTGCCGGTGCATGATTAGGCTTGCCATATATAAATATTTTGTTGCCGTCTATATTCAACTGCAACTGGTCCATTGGTGTTGAAGTTTCTATCCCCAGCAGCTGGCCGTAAAACTCCCTTGCTTTTTGGATATCGTTTACAGAAAAACTACTAAATGCCCGCGTGATTTTAAACATAATATCGCTTTTTAATAGAGATTAAAGGAAATATTGGTGATTCTAAGTTACGGTTTTACAGGCGCAATGAAGTAGGTAAACACGACAATATAAAGGGCCAAATGAGACAACATAATTAGCCTGCCGCTTAAATCATTATAAACGGAACAGATGCACCATCATAAATCCATGAGGATTTTTAGTTAGTTGCCGCCATAGCTTTATTGGTATTTTTATTGGCAATCAAAAAGTTTTTAAGCGCAACTAATTTATCAGTATTTATTAAATCAACACCGCATTTTAGTAATTCATCCCAAACTATCTTATTATCCGGCGATGCCCATAACCTTACTTTTTCGCCGTTTTTATGTGCCATCTTAACGTAAGTACATAACTTTCGTTGTTCACCTGCTGAAATAACACCTAATCCTTTCCATTTTAAAAGTTTAGAATATTTACAGCTTGCCATTTCATATACATTGCTAAAAGTAGTATCTCTGACCGTTTTCCTTAGGTCCTCATCAATAAATGCCAACCGGCTTTGTTCATCTTTTATTAATTCATAAGGCTTATGCCCTGATAAAACAACGGTTACCAATCCTGGTACTACCTTTCCATTTTCATATCGTGTTAATATAGAACGATATTTTTCAAGCAGTGGTTTTAATGCAACGTAAGTACTGTTGGCATCTGTTTTAACATCTATCATTAACATAACCGGGTTATTATAACCTTTATAAATCTGCCCGTTATTTTTATTAATATATTCAGAAAGCGGCTTTAAATAAAGCGCTTCCAACTTTCTGTGCCCTTTAAAATAAGGGTTAATATGGGCAACTACTAAATTATTCCCTTTTAAAAAAACATCAGCTTCAATATTGGTATAGCCATTTTGCAGCGCATCATATAACGGATGTTTATGAAAATAATCATTATGTGCAAAGGCATTAGGAAGTGGGATTGACTGTGAGTTAGCTTGCAACTGAAAAAGGATCAGCAAAACAAAAAGGGCAGTTTTTAGGGGTGTTACTGTCATTTGCATTTTTTAATTGGGGATAATTTTTTTACAAGTATATGTTTCAAATTTAACTACAGTTTAAAAATAAGGTTAATAAATCATTAAATTGTCATATTTTATATTATTTTTTTCACATGAGATTACTTTTATGATTTTTTAAAATGCAACTATGATAAATTATATATTTGATAAAAAGCCATCAATTAAATAAGCTGATAATAGCATATGCCTTTTACCCTTATCTTAAATAATATTTCCAGGTATATTCAGCTAAGTGAAATAGAAAAAAAAATATTTACCGGCTATTTAGAAGCTAAAACGGTTAAAAAAAAACAATTATTGTTGACTGAAGGTGAGATTTGTAAATATTCAACGTTTGTTACAGCAGGTTGTTTAAGGGGCTACACGGTTGATAAAGGCGGTGTTGAACATGTGCTCGGTTTTGCTCCGCCTGATTGGTGGATAGCTGATATGTATAGCTTAATTACCCAAAAACCCGGTACCTTATATATTGAAGCATTAGAAGATAGTGACGTGATCTTACTCTCAAAAATTAACCAGGAAAAACTATACCTGGAAATTCCAAAGTTTGAGCGGTTCTTCCGTATTCTGACAGAAAAATCATTAGTTGCCAACCAACAGCGTATTGTAGATAACATGAGCTTAACGGCTGAAGAACGCTACAGTATTTTTTGCAAACGGTATCCTACACTAATTGATCATCTTCCTCATAAACAAATAGCATCTTATATAGGTGTTACCCCTGAGTTTTTTAGCCGTATGAGAAGTGAGATGCTAAAGAAGAAATGAGTGGTTGATTAAGTTGAACGGTTGATTCAATTTTTGCCAGTAAACAACTACTCAATCAACAAATTAAACCTTATTTAATTTCTTAATCTACATCATGTGCCGCCACTTAATAGAGTAGTACCTTTGAGGTATAAATTAAAAATTAAACAAAATGGCAAATACAATATTACATAAAGCCGAAACCCGTGGTCATGCTAATCATGGGTGGCTTAATAGTTATCATACTTTTAGCTTCAGCAGTTATTATAACCCCGATAGGATGCACTTTGGTGCTTTAAGGGTATTAAATGATGATACTGTTGATGCAGGGATGGGCTTTGGCAAACATCCGCATGATAACATGGAAATTATTTCTATACCCTTAGAGGGCGACCTGGAGCATAAAGATAGCATGAACAATGTAGCTGTTATAAAAAATGGCGACATACAGGCTATGAGCGCGGGTACAGGCATCTATCATAGCGAGTATAATAATGACCGTGATAAACGGGTTAAATTTTTACAGATATGGGTGTATCCTGACAAAAGAGATGTAGAACCCCGTTATGATCAAATTACTTTAAACCTGGAAGACAGGCATAATAAGCTGCAGCAAATACTTTCACCTAATCCGGATGATGAAGGGGTATGGATTCATCAAAATGCCTGGTTTCACCTGGGGAAATTTGACAAAGGCATCAGCACCGAATATGATATAAAAGCACAGGGCAACGGTGTGTATGTTTTTGTATTAAACGGCGATGTAAAAGTGGATGATCAACTGCTGCACACCCGTGATGGATTTGGTATATGGCATACAGATAAATTTACAATAAGTGCTGAATCAGACGCGGAATTTTTGCTGATGGAAGTGCCTATGGTTATTTAATTAAAGGTGAAGGGTTAAAAGGAGAAAGGTAAAAAAGGTTACCTTTCTCCTTTGTTTGTGATTATTTAAGAAGAATAACATGAGTAAAATTGAAATATTAGTAATAGGCAGGCATCCGGAAATTTTGCAGACGGTATTAAGGCTGGTAAACAATAATGCCGAATGGAATGCAACCGGAACGGCTACAGATGAAGAGGCAATA
>JAQBOY010000493.1 GCA_028287805.1 Mucilaginibacter sp. | reverse complement strand
ATACTGTATCCCCAACCAGCATCAGCTTGCAATTTTTTTTATTATAAACATACTTAACCAGGTCATGCAATAAAGTATCACGGTTATTACCGCTAATCTGATCCGATACCATAGAGGCCTCATCAATAATAAATAGGGTATTAACGGCCAGGTTATCAGCTATAGCAAATGATTCATCCACGTTTAACGCTGATTTTTTGCGGTAAATCCGTTTATGAATAGTATAAGCTTTACGACCAGAATAGCTGGTAATCACTTTTGCCGCACGGCCTGTAGGCGCCAGTAATATCGATTTATAATTATAGTTTTTTAACGCCTTTACCAAGGCGCCCAATATGGTGGTTTTACCAGTACCGGCATATCCTTTTAATATAAAGCACTCATCGCCGTTTTCTTTTAATAAAAAATTGTGCAAAAGACCAAACAGCTCAGTTTGCTGGGCCGTTGGTTCATGTGGGAATGCTTTTTGTATATGATCTGTTGACACCTTACAAAAATGCTGATAACTAACCTAATTAAGTAATCCAAAAAATATTACTTTTGCTGATTAGCATGAGCGAGCAAAAACATTCCTTCCGTCACAATACACTAAACCTTGACCAGGCGTATTATTATGCTTTATTAATTTATGTTGAAGCCACTTCATTTTCAGTTGCAGTTACTTATAACGATCAGCTATTAGCCTATGAAACCAATTGTGCTTTAAATGAATTGAATGATCCGCAGCAGTTACAGGATATATTATCAGCAACCTATAAAAAAACTATAGTGGCTTTATCTTCTTCCGTGTTTTCATTGGTGCCTGATCCGCTATTTAATCCTGATCATATTACTGGTTTTGCACGCCTGCTGGATGTAAAAGCGAATGAAAAGGTTTTAGCCCAGGTATTAGACGAAAAAAACCATGTAGTATATAAAGTTTACGAACAACAGTGGACTGCTATAGCCAAACTTGATCTTAAAAATTTAGTATTTGCCTCCAAAGGGTGGATTAAAGCCATTGCCCAAAATAATCCTTTAAACAATCAATTGTATGTGAATATTGGTAACAATACAATTGAATTCCTTTATTTTAAACATAACAATATTCGGCTGTATAATACTTTCGAGTTTAATAATGCAGACGACGTAGTTTATTTTTCAACCCTGGTAACTGATGAACTGGATATGCTGCCACCATATACCACCCTGGTTTTAAGTGGAAACATTACCGGTGAAGATGAAATTTATACGCATTTAACGGCGTTTTTTCCGGATGTGGTTCTTAATAAAATTAAATTATTGGAGTTGCCGGAGCAAATAGCCCCGCATCAAATACTATCCCTGGCAGCTTTAACCTTATGCGAATCATCGGAGGCAGTTTAAAAGGATTACGACTTAATCCGCCAAAAAATTTACCCGTACGCCCTACTACTGATCTGGCTAAAGAAGCGTTGTTTAATATTTTACAAAATCAAATAACATTTGATGCTATAAATGTGCTTGATCTTTTTAGCGGAACCGGCAATATAGCATTAGAGTTTGCTTCGCGTGGAGCTAAGCAGGTTATAGCTGTGGACAGAAGTATTCATTGTATAAATTATCTGAAGGATACCGCCCGTCAGCATAAGTTGGAGCAGGTAAAAACTTATAAAGCCGATGTATTTAAGTACCTGCAACTGGAAACAGATCAATATGAGCTGATATTTGCCGATCCGCCTTATGACTTGAACCAAATACCTGAAATACCTAAAATAATTTTTGAGAAAAACCTGGTAGCACCAGGCGGTTTATTAATTATTGAACATCAATCCCTGCAAAACTTAAGCAATCACCCGGCTTTTGTTGAGCAGCGCAAGTATGGTCATTCCTCGTTTTCATTTTTTAAAGGCTAAAGAAATCAATACGTTTCATAAATTTGTATAAACAATACCCGTCCCCATGAAGATCGCTCTTTTTCCCGGTTCCTTTGATCCTGTTACCAAAGCCCATGTTGATATTGTTAAACGGTCATTAAGTTTGTTTGACAAGGTTTATATAGGCATTGGTGTCAATAGCTCAAAAACCGGGCTGTTAAGTGTTGAAAAGAGAGAACAAATGCTGCGTGCGGTTTTTGAAAATGAAAGCAAGATACATATTATTGCCTATGAGGGGTTAACCGTTAATTTTTGCAAAAGCATAGGTGCTGATTATATGATACGTGGTATACGTACAGTATCCGATTTTGAATATGAAAAGGCTATAGCGCAAATGAACCATGCGCTTGTACCCGAAATTGAAAGCATTTTTATAGTAAGCAAGCCTGGTTACTCATCTATCAGCTCAACCATTGTGCGCGAGGTTATGCGGCATAATGGCGATGTAAGTCAATTTATTCCGAAAGAAGCGTTGCCTTATCTTTAACCAGGTCCATTTCAACCAGCACCTCCATTATTGATGGGAACGTATTTTCAGTGATGGTGTTTATTTTTTTCTTTTTAAACCAGCGGGCGTCAGTAATACCCTCTTCTTTTTGAGGCTTTAGCTTACTCTTGTCATTGCTTTTCATTTTAAACCAATGCGTTTTCTTTAATACCACCTCTTCCCTGCTAATGTAGGCGTGATAAGTTTTACATACTTTTTTACCCAGTTCATTAACCATTATACCGCACTCCTCTTCTACTTCACGTACGGCAGCCTGCTTAACCCTCTCCCCCTTTTCTATCTTTCCTTTTGGCAGGTCCCATTTATCATTACGATATATAAATAAATATTCGCCTGCCTCATTTTTAACTATCCCTCCCGCTGCTTCAATAAGTGTTAGGCTATTAACTACCTTTTTCATATAATCTTTGGCGTTATTGCATAATACATAAAAAAAATCTTTTTTATGCGCCGCTATCCAGGTATAAATTATTTTTAAATCAAAAGTCTGGGCATCAATCTTTTGATAGTTTTCTTTCAATTTAGGCTCCGATTCCGTTAATAGGATAACCTTTTCATTAATATAAATTCTGTATTTTAGAGCCATGTTTAATAATACTGAAACTGAACAGCAAGTAGCTGAATTTTTGTTGCAAATTAAAGCAATAAAATTACAACCTAATAATCCTTTTACATGGGCTTCTGGTTGGAAATCGCCAATTTATTGCGATAACCGTATTACGCTTTCACATCCTACTATACGTACTTATATAAGGCAGCAATTAAGCCAGGTGATACAGGAAAGATTTGGAGCCGTTGGTTGTATTGCCGGCGTAGCTACAGCAGGTATACCACAAGGCGTATTAATAGCACAGGAATTAGGCTTACCATTTATTTATGTGCGTTCAAAACCTAAAGAACATGGTACAGGCAGTATGATTGAGGGCGATAATATATTGACAGGTAAAAGAGTTGTGGTTATTGAAGACCTGATATCAACAGGCAAAAGCAGTTTGCAGGCCGTTAATGCACTCCGGGAAGCAGAGTATGATGTGGCAGGGCTTGCAGCCATATTTACTTATGGATTTGATATAGCAACAGAGAATTTCAAAAAAGCGAAATGCCCTTTTATTACGTTATCCAATTATACCGCTTTGCTAAAATACGCCGAAGAACAACAGTATATTTCTGCTAACGATGTGGAAATGCTAAAGCAATGGCGCAAGGACCCTTCAACCTGGGGACAATGATAAGTGGGCAGCTTTGAGTTGGCCGATAGCACAGCAAACTATGTGTTATTTAGTCACTCTAACACTAATCAACAATCTCTAATCTCAAATTAACTATCTAATGACTATTTTTGAAAGTTCAATAATTATCAACCGGCCTGTAAATGATGTTTACCTGTTTTTAGCTGATATGAATAATCATCAGCAGCTAATGTCTGAGAGTGTTACTGATTGGTCGTCCACTACTAATGATGCCAGTTATAACGTGCAAAACATGCTTAAACTTTCCCTGGTAATTGAAAACCGGATTGAAAACAAGGAAATAATAATTACACCATCAGGAAAGCCGCCTTTTGAGATGGAGCTTAAATGGATTTTATTACCAAATAATAACCAAACAAACGTACTGTTTACCATTGCCGCGGAGTTGAATATGATGATGAAAATGATGGTATCAGGACCGCTTCAAAAGTTAACAGATCATGAAGTGCAGGCTTTAGCAAAAGCATTGGTTTAAAAAGGAAATGAGTTAATAATAAGTAAAGTATTTACCGTAATTTTGCGGCAAATTACAAGTGCAGCATGATAACGGTATCCAATCTA
>JAQBOY010000108.1 GCA_028287805.1 Mucilaginibacter sp. | reverse complement strand
ACAGATCCACTGGCAAGCATAGCGTGACTATATGCAGTAATCCCACAATTTACTATCGCGCCGGCGCCTATCCATACCCCATCTTCTAAAATAATACTACCTGTTATCAAATCAAATGTCGTCTTTTTATAATTATGGCTTCCTGTAAGTAAAATAGCACCTTGTGAAATACATACATTATTACCAATTGTAACAGGTACAAGGCTATCTATCCAAACATTTTCTCCAATCCAAACTTCGTTACCAATAGTAAGTTGCCATGGGTATTTTATATTTACACAAGGCTTAATTTCAACTTCCTTACCAATTTTCGCTCCAAACAATCTAAGCAAGTAATTTTTTAAGCCATAAAAAGGAAACAAGGGTGATTTAAAGACCAGGGAATTAATATAATACCATAAGGTTCTTTTAAATATACTACCTCCGGGATGATACGGCGAATTATTATATAAAAGAAGGTCGGTTTGCTTCATGTCTGTTACTATAGTAATATTGCACTTTATTCAATATAAAATCAAAAGAAAATAACGGTATAGGTTTGTTATGAACCTTCTTTTTTTTGTTGCTTAAGTATTTCATCTATCTTAATATCTACGATCAGTCTGAACCAAAATCCCTGTAAAAAATGAAATATAATACCTGTTCGGCCATCTAAAATTCCGAGTTGAAAAAAAGCACGATAAATAAAATAAAGCATTGGCCGGGCATAGCGGGGTAATTGCCACCATAAGCGCTTAAACCATGCAGAACGTTCATAAGGTGATCCCCAAAACCGGGGTTTAATGGTTTGTGACCTTGCTAATTGCAGTCGTTCTACTTCCTCTAAAGCAACTAAATCGCTATATCTGTTATGTTTAGCTATCCAAAAATGGATATTATTTTCTTTTAGGTTTTCTTCCAGCAGGACGCCATTTTTCCAAATTGTTGTTTTCCCCGGAACCAGGAAACGATGGTCCATATTTTCATTCAGGTCTGAATAACCAATGCTATACCGGAACATCTTAAGCATATAAAACGGGAAATATCCGCCATGCTTTATCCATTTGCCTTTGAAAAAGTTTTTACGGTTAAAATATATGCCATTAATATCCCGGTGATCTTCATCACGGAAAGTTAAAAGATATTGCTTTAACTCGTTGGTTACCACCTGATCGGCATCCAGACAAATTACCCAAGGGGTTTGAATATTGAAATTTCTAAGTGCAAAATCCCATTGTTTTGGATGATTTTCAAACTGGTTTTGCAGCAATTGAGCACCGGAATTTTCGACAATCGTCAGGGTATTGTCTGTACTATAGGAATCAAGTATGAAAGTTGGTGCATTAAGTTCACTAATAGATTGCAATAACCTGGGCAGATGTATTTCTTCATTATATGTTAATATAATAAATGAAAATAGCCTGCTCAACTCAATTTAGCTTTTATGATCATTGATTTCCAGAAATAAGGTATACGGCCACAACCTTTAAAGGAGGTAACAGTAAATCCGGCAGTAGTTAATAGATCGCTCAAGGTGGCTTTTGACCAAAGTTTTATGTGTCCTCCATGCCAAACAGGATTCATATGTGTATCCCATTTGTTAAAAAGGCTGAGCCCTAAATTTTTAAAATAACCATGATATGGGGTTGAGATCAGGAGTTCTCCGGTATCACCCAGCACTTGTTTGCAGAAATTAATAAAACCTTCCGGATCATACAAATGCTCAATAACTTCAGTAGAAATAATGGTATCAAAATTTAAATTTTGCAGTTCTTCAGGTAATTTGCCTGTTGAAAGATCTTGCAAAAAAAACCTGCCGGGATTGATTTTTTGAGCAATGGTAATTCCTTTTTCAGAAGCATCGGTTCCGTAAGCGTTATAGCCAATGGAAAGCAAATAATTTGCAAAGTACCCATTACCACAACCGAGGTCCAAAATGCATCTGTTTTTTTCTTTGTTAAGCAGGTTTAGCAGCGGTTGTTGCAGGTAATTGAAATTATGGGTTATACCACTATGGTGAAATCCGTAATCTTTATAATCAGTCATTAACAATAATTTGTTTGTACATAGTTACATATTGTTGAACAAGGTTAAGAGGGGCAAAATCTTTGTAAATAATTGAGGGTGCCTGTTCCCTTATCCGGTCAAGATCATTTTTTTTATCAGTAGCTATTAGATTGATAGCATTGCTAATAGAAACCGGGGTAATTTCACATAACCAGCCCAGGTTAGTATTTATTACATAGTCTGCTAAACCAACATTTTGCCCTATTAATACAGGAGTGCCTGTGCTAAGGCTTTCAATTACTGTATTGCCAAAATTCTCATCATAGGAGGGTAGTACAAACAGATCATGCTTGCAAAGCAGATCAAATTTGTTTTCGGTATGAAAACCTGCCCAGGTAATTTTATTGTTGATATTGTTTTTAGCGGCAATTGTTTTTAAATGATCAATATAAGTATCTTCACCACTGCCGGCAATGGTAAGATGGTAGGGGACAGTAACCAGTGGGAGTGCATTAAGCAATATATCTAATCCCTTTTTTTCTTCAATTCTTGAAAAGAAAATTAACCTTAAATAAGGCACGGTTTCATTTTCTTTGGGTGTTTTGTAAATTGGTAGTTTAACCAGATTAGATATAGTGGTAATACTTTTAGGTTGAATAAGTTTAAGTATAGCTTGTTTTTCCTGTTTAGTAGTTACATGAAAATGCGATTTATTCAGCAGGTGTTTTCCCAGAAGATTATGAAGAATATTTTTTGTTCGCGTGTTTTTATTTGAAAAGGAATAAGAACTTAAAGTTCCCCTTGCTGAGATGATAACCGGTACCTTATGTATTAAAGCGAACAGGCATGATAGTACCGAAACCAGGTTCCACCACGCATGTATGTGTATCAAGTCAAAATTTCGTGCTTCTTTCCATAACCTGATTAAAAGGGATGGTGAAAAATGGGTATGATCTTTAGTCAGGCGTTTAAAATATATTACTGTGACACCATCTATCTCTACAGGTTGGCTCACTTTAACAGATAATTCATCAGCTCCGTTTGCAGTGGTGGTAAATACCGTTATTGAAATGCCGGTTTTGACCAATTGTTCGCATAGCATAGAAACCGACATGGTAGGGCCTCCATATATAAAAGCCGGTTTATAAGATGCATTAATATGCAGGATCTTCAATTTCGTTTAATATTTTAGTCGCTTTAAATATTTTAAACAGAACCAGCATACTTATATAACTCCAGAAAACAGAATTGATTAAAAACTCAAAACTGGTACCACGCCAAAGTATTTGAAATAACCCTGAAAACATGAGCGCTGTACCCAAAATATATCCTCCAAATAGTTCTTCAGCTTTAAGTGAAATTAATTGTGTGACTGCGCCATATATAAATAAGAAGAAAAACACGCCAAAAGTACCACCTGAAAGATAAGCATCTGCAATGAAGGCGGGCTTTGCAGAAACATTTGAACCCCGCTGAACCACACCTGCATTATATACCCGTTCCATAATTAACTGTTCTGTACTTAGTTTTGAGGGCCAAAATATACGTGGGATAATAGCCATTGCTGATTGTTCAAGCAGTTTTGTTCCGTAATAATCAATATGGGTAGGGGTTGATTGTACAAACGTAGCAAACATCCCTATCTCACTTAAACGAGAAGTATAAAATGCCCAATCACTGTTATCATTAGTATGGCTAATATCCATTACAGCATTAATAGCCAATTGAGAAGCTTCATCACTTCCTGTTTCACCTGACCATGAGTTTTGACGGAAAACGCGGTTATAGGTAGGAAGTATAAGAAATAAGCTCATTAAAAGAGGAACAAAAGTTATTGTTACAACTTTTTTATAATTGGGATATAAAAAGAGTCCTAATACTACAATACTAATAATAATTGGTTCTTTAAAGCCTGAAATGAGTGCCTGGTAAAAGTTAAAGATAAACAGGATCAGGCTTATTAAGGTATTCATTGGTTTTTTAAGTGGTATAGCAAATGCAAGTGCCAGTGTACCAGCAATAAAGCTTAATGAGCTAAATTTAAAATAATATTGCGCCAATCCGGGAACTTTAAGAAAAATGGTGGATATGGGAAGCATCGCCAGGGCAAGCTTAAACAGCAGGTTTGCAAGCTTCTCCTTTTCAATATAATATTTTTGTTTAACAGGATACTTCATAAAGATTAATATCCCTGAGACAAATGCCGCGTGGGCCAAACAATAATACCGCTGACACTGCGCGGTAATCATCAATCTATTCTGATCTATTAAAAAATAATTATTTACTTTTTTAAAATTCTGATACCCTAATACATCTAAAAAGTAAAATATGGAGGTTGAACACATGTAACCGGCAAAAATAATTTGCACTAAAAATATGGGTCGCATTAGTTGTTCGGCTATTCCTCTGTCATTAGGTAAGGGTTTTAACTTACCAGTGAGTGTAATGTAAAAAATAAAAAAGGAACCTAACCAGGCAATTAAATAAGATGCAATGGGGGACGAGTCAAAAAATAAAGAGAGCAACCAAGGTATATACAGAATGATATAAATTCCGATTGGTTTATTATCGTTCATTAAAGGGTATCGGTTGTATTATAGGTTTAATTCTTATTCCTGAATGCAAAATAAATTTCCGCTTTGAACAAATTCATGAGATTTTATAAGTTCACAACCTACGTGATTGATCTGGTACACCAAATAATTTAGTGATCTTAAAAATTTGAAGCACTCACTTATTGATTGGCCAGAGCGGGTCCAATAATTACTATCGTATTCAAAAATAATGATAGGCGTATGTTTTTGTAAGGTTTGTTTTAACCCTTGTAATACATGGTATTCAAAGCCCTCAACATCAATTTTTATCAGTGTTATTTTATCAAGTAGTTGTAATTCAGGAATTTCATCTGCTACTTTTACAGTAACTTTTTGTGTTTCATGTCCGCTATTTTGGTTGTCCAGGCTAAAGGCTCCCTGGTTCCACGAATGACTATCAATTTTAAAATTAATTTCATCTTGCTTGTCAGATAAAGCAAAAGGGAACAAAATCACATTAGCGGCCTTGTTTAAACTGATATTTTTATTGAATTTTTTCTGCAGATATTCCAATGGCTCAAATGCATAAACTTTACCCTCCATACCTATAGCTTGAGACATGCGTAAACTTTGCAAGCCAATATTAGCGCCAATATCTAAGGCCGTATCTCCTTTCTTAAGAAATATTTTGATTAGTTTGCCAATTTCCTCTTCATAGGTACCCGTACTTAAAATGGTCCACTCTATATAATTATCAGCAGTTGTATAAATGGCGATGTCTTCAGTATTTAGCCATAGAATTCCTTCATTCAGATCTGTTTTTAATTTATCTGATGGCTTTAGCCAATGTGAAAGCCTTTCCTGACCGGGAAATTTCCAGTTTCTGGTAAAATGTAACTTAATACGATCAATGCGTTTCATGTATGAGTTTGTTTTCTATTGATATTGCTATATTCAGGAAATTCCATGAGTTAATAACTGAGCCTGAAACTTTACCATAATTAATTAATGTTTCTTTGTTTTTTGTAAGCTGTTTTAAACAGGAGATCAAATCATCAGAATTTTCGCTTTGAAATATCGCGCCATTTTTCCCCGTCTTGACTAAGTCAATAGCACATCCGCATTTATCAGATACTAATATGGCTTTACTACAAGCCATAGCTTCATTGACAGCCAGACCCCATGTTTCAGCCGGTCCTTTTGATGGCAGGCAAAATAGATCACATGACTGATACATTACCGGCATGTTGGTTTGGTTTTGAAAGTCCATAAAATGGATATTATTATAATATTGAGCCTTGGCTTTTAATTGTTTTTTTAAAACCCCATCACCAACAAATAATAAATGGATCGCATGGTTTTTTAAGGAGATAAAAGCATCATGCAGCAGTATAGGATCTTTCTTTTCTTCTAATTTGCCGGCAAAAAGTACAAGCAGATCATCGGGCATTAACCCTAAATTTTGTCTTAATAATGCTACTTCATTTTTTCTTTCAAAGGAGAACCTTTCATTGTCAATAGCGTGAGGTGCAAAAGATAGTTGGGATTCCTTTAACCCATATTTTTTAAAATAGGCTTTGTTATTGATACCCGTATAAAATGCACAATCAATATGCCGGTATACCCATCTTAAAAAAATAGATTTAAATAGGCCTTTTATTCCTCCTGTTTCATCCAATAATGTTGAATCGCCCCGAAATAAAACAGGAATTTTATTTTTAAAATAACGGATAGCTTTTAAATGGCCCTGGTATGCCCAGCCAAAAATCAATATAGCATCCGGGTTCAAATTGTTTACTTGGTTAATAAGATTAGGGTTGACTATACCTTTAAAATGATGTGAACCTGGATTGGCAGAGGTATTCAATACCCACTCATAGGGATAACCATCTAATAAGGGAATATCCCAGGTTATTTTTTTGTCAAACCCATGATCATAGTTGTCCAAAGCACGCTCACCTAATGTATAAAAAACTTTAATATGTATTTGCTGCCTTTCATGCAGCAATTTAAATATAGGGGCATAGTATTGAATGGGGTGGGTAGTGATGATGGCGATTCTCATATCAAATTAGTTCGCCCATTATTTTTATACCTGTGGCATGTTCCAAACGGTTATTGACAAAATCAAGGTCACGGCAATAAATCGTATTATAATCGCCATATAAAGGTAGTTCAGTCAATAATCTTGTAAACGGGTCATAATTATAGGGCTTAAAATTGTTAAGCATTAACAGTTCATGTATATTCTTCTCGTCAAATCCATACCTGCTACCGCTTCCGTTTAACTCAATAATTATAGCTTTAAGTGACGAAGTACTCAGCGTTTCCTTCATGCCTTTTAGAACTTCAGTTTCATAGCCCTCCACATCTATTTTTATTAAAAGGGGTTGTCCATCGGTTAATAATGAATCAATAGTTATTACTGATGCTTTTATATTGGCAATTCCTGCTTCATTTTCACTAATAACATGATTGGTAGTATCTTCAGCACACGAAAAAGATATCATTCCCATTTCTGCTCCTGCACCAGAATTGATTAACCGTACTTTATGCTCTAATTGATTTAAGGCTATATTTTGAGTTAATAACTCAAATGTTGATACCACAGGTTCGATAGTTATACTTTTTGCGTTACACACTCCTGATGCCAGCAAGCTATACGAGCCTACATTAGCGCCTATGTCAAAAAAATAGTCATCAGTACGCAAAAAATGAAGTAAAAAAGCCATGTCATTAAACTCATGTAGCCCAACATATATATTACCCGTAATACCGGTTAAACCTTTGCAGGCGTAAAATCTAACCGGTTTAATAAATGATTTACTTATCAGTTTTGCCGGCGAAATCATGCTTTGTAATTGCCACACTACAAAACGCAAAAGACTTTTAAAAGGATGCCTTTTGCCTAAAGGATGAGTAAATATAAAACCAAGCGTTCTTTTTATTTTATCCATTAATTACAGAGTTAAAAAAATCGCATTGTTGTATGGCAATGTTTTTTGCATCGTATTTATTGATTGTTTGAGTGTTGTAATTGGGCAACTGTATAGTGCCTGTAATCACTTGCTTTAAGAAATCGTAAATTTTCAGGTCAATATCTTTGGTATTATAGTTATAAGTATGTTGCGCATTATATTCATTTAAAATAGTTATAGCCGGACTGTGGGCATTAAATATAGCCAGTAATGGTTTATTGATAATAATATATGGATATATTTTGGACGCCGAGTATGCAGGCGCATCGGAACCGGGAATAAATAAAGCATCGGCTTGTTGCAGAGTTAAAATGGCATGATAGTAACTGATCCTTTCCGGTAGTTCTATTACACTATTACCCAACCCATAATCTTTTGCTAAAGGAATAATAGTTGGTAATTCTTCCCCAGCAGGTGCATAACTAGTGCCTATAAAATAAAGTCTTAGCTGGTTAAATAATTCGGGTTCATCAGCTAGTCCTTTTACCAGGGTCTCAAAAACAGGAACAATCGCTTGATGTAAATCAATGCCACCCCGGCCAATATAAACTATGTTTTTTGTAGTTGCATTAAGTACAGATTTAAACTTGTTTTTATGAGCAGCAGCTATTAGAAAATCGGTTTCAAAAGCTCCAAACGTAATAATTTTTGCAGGTTTATCCTTTATTTCAGGATAGCGATCCTTTAAATCAGTAATATATTTTTCTGATACCCCTATCAATCCGTCCACTTGGGTTATGACTATGGGCTCCAAGTATTTATGAAGGGAATAGGCTACCCGATATTTTGCAGGCCGCCGTTCCCCTGGTTTATTTTTATAGCGACCGGTGTACCAAGGGTCCTGCATATCAATTATATAAGGTATGTCAAATCGCTTTTTCCAGTGAGGCCCTAAAATGCAAATAGGAAATTGTGTTGTAGAAAAATAGATCAGATCAATTTTTTCATTTTTTAAAATGCGGTTTACTTTTTGGCGATAAAACCAAAGCGACCGCAAGGCAATACTGCCTAGACCTAATTTCGAGGTCCATTTTTTATTAAATGCTTTTACCTTATGTATTTTAATATAATCGGGAATACTCTGAAGCAACAGATCATCATCTTTTGCCAGGTCTGCATATTTTTCATCAACGGTCACTATTTCGGCATCCCAGCCGCATCCGCCAAAATAAGGTAGGCTCATACGTATACGCTGCATATCCGCTGCATTAGAAGGAGGGAAGTATGGAGAGATGATCAGAACTTTTTTATTCAATTTGTCAATGTTGTATTAATCAGGGATAAAAATTTAATGCTTTCATTTTCCCAGTTCAATTTTTCTTGACCAAGTTTTAAAGATGCTTTACAGCTATTATATAGCATTTTTCTATCTGCCTGATAGGCTGATAAAATACTTTTTAATGATTGTATATCTTTCTTCTGGTAAACCTTTCCTACATCCGGATTTTCTTCTAAAAAATTTTTTTGTGCTGTTGTATCACTTGCTATAATGGCAAGTCCTGCCTGGAGATAGGTAAAAACCTTATTAGTTAAGCATATATCCCTGTTAAGCGGGATGTTGTTTTCAGAAGCTAAACCGATGTCAAATTTAGTGGCAAAATTTATTAGTTCATTTGGTGGTACGGGAGAATGAAAAAATACATTTTTGATTCCTAAAAGCTCGTTGTCAATAAATTGCTGTTTACCTTCATTATTAATAGAACCTAATAAATGCAGTTCGTAATCTTCTGTCTTTAATAATTTTAAAGCTTTGGCAACATCTTCAATACCCCGGTTAATGCCTATGGTTTGCGAAAACCAAAAAAGTTTTACCGGCCCTGTACTATTAATAGCATGTTGCCTGATAGGAATGTTTTTGGGAAAGACATTTAGTATAGTAATTGGTTCCCTTTCAGGATAAAGCTGGGAATATGCATTAGCGATTTGCGAACTTGATGTGGTAAGATAATTTAACCTTTTATAATATTTATCTTCTAAGTACTTAACTATTTTATAGTTAACAGAATCAAGTTCATCACTCACCTCCTGCCTATGAAAATCTTCTGCGTCAAAGCCGCATTTGGCATTGTATTTTTCAGATGCTTTTATAATTGCGCGCAATGCACCTAAGTTATGACCGATATATAAATCAGCCTTATGTTTTTTAGCTTCAAGAGCCAGGGAGTAGCTGCCTCGTGCTGTGGCAAAATCAGCCCAAAAATTTAAATTGAGTTGATTAAATAACCATTTTGATAATTTATGGATAAACCTGCTTGTAAAATAAGTAAAAGGACTATTTACAGGATGACCACCCACACATATAGCATTCCATTTTTTTGTTGGTAATAGTTGCTTATTAAAACTATCTCCCCAATCATTCCAATAAGCATAAAGTACGGTTACCTGGTAACCAGCGTCAGCAAGAGCATCTGCTTCTTTTACCAGGCGCGGATTTAAAGAGGGTTGTCCTGAACTAATAAAGATGATTTTTTTAGAAAAGCTTTTTAGCTCCATCTTTTATTGCTACGAAAAATTGAATTCTTTTTTACGAATAAAAAATCTGACTGGAACAGGGCTTTATCAAGCGGGCGTTTCATTAATGTACAAATATCATAAACAACAAAGCCTTTACTATCCATGTAGCTTAAAACATCGGACACTAAAGGGCAATCAATATATATATCTAAAAAAGAAACTTCCAACAATACAAATTCTGCTGAAGCTAAAGTATTTTCACCTCCTTTTAAAATCTCCAGTTCATATCCCTGAGTATCGATTTTTATAAAATCAGGCTTGAATTTAGTTTGTTCAGTTAATTTATCTAATAAGGTTAATTTTCGATTTTCTATTTTAGCATTAGTAATATTATGCTCATCAAGTACCGAGCTGGCAGTTTCGTATTTGTTAAAAGAAACCATAGACTCGCTTGCCCCAAGTAATGAAATTTGGTAGTCCACATTTTTGTATAGCGCTTTTGTTTTTATCAATACCGGTTCTTTTTCTAACTGTCCTTCAATCATTAAAATGGCGCACAAGGGAAATATATCTTTAAATTCTTGCGTCCACATTCCCTCATAAGCGCCAATATCTAAACAGTAATTTGGTTGAAAGCCTAAGTTTTTTATCCGGCTTAAACTGCTATGTTGACTTGGAACACCTGTTTTTTCTTTTAAGAGTAACTTTACCTTCTCAGGGATTAAATTTTGAATAAGTCTTTTTATCATAATTGCTTAAATGTTTAAATAATTTAGCGCAATTGTGGAAATATTAAATCTGGCTCTTGCAGTTTGTCTACAACGTTTTCTGTCAATTTGATTCACTAAAGGGATCGCTGCTATCATTTCATCAGCAGTTTTTAAAATAATACCAGTTATATTTTCATCAATTACTTCTGAAACAGAGCCCCTGTTAAAAGCAATAACTGGCGTGCCACAAGCCATAGCTTCTATCATAACAATGCCAAAAGGTTCATCCCATTCAATAGGGAATAGAAGTGCTTTTGCCTTACCTAAGTATTCATTTTTTTGTTCATCATTTAGCGGCCCTAGGTATTTTATCTGCTCGCCATCAATTTGTGGTTCTATTTCTGTTTTAAAGTAGTTATAGTTATCTGCAGTATGGGAAATGTTCCCCCCGATTATTAATTTATTACCGGTAACCTTTGCAACTTTAATAGCCGTATGTACTCCTTTAATACGGTCTAATCTACCTAAAAACATTAAAGGTGCATCATTACTTACTTTTTCACTTAATTGATACTGCGAAAAATCAATGGCATTGTAAATGGTTTTCCATCTGCCGGCTATGTTGCCTGTGCTTACACAGTAATTACTGCAGGCGGTAAACACCAGGTTACGATTGGGTAAAAAATTGATGATCATGATACCATTTTTTGTAACTGGTCTGCCATAAGTCATTATTTTTTTTACCGGGCAATTAAGGACAGGTAATAGATAAGCAAGGCGGCCGAAATTATGGATCAGATCAAAATTTTTGTGGTTTTTCAAGAGGTATTTCCATACAAAAATCGCTTCTTTAAATTTTACGCTGGCTGAGCGGTTTAGCTCATTAATGCCAAATATTACGTTATTCCCACTGCAATAAGAATTTGGTCCAGCAAGCAAAGTTACCTTATGGCCTAATCTTTGGTATTCTTCGGCAAAAAGATAGACCAACCGCTCATGTCCCCCATAATGTAACGGAGGAACTGGTATACCGGGATCCATTATGAGCAAAATCTTCATTAATAAACGTTGTTAACTATTTCAAGCATTCTTTCCGCACTTTTTTTAAGTGTCAGGTTTTCCATGATGTATGCTCTTGAATTGAATTTTTCATCTTTTACCTTATCCCAAAAAGGGTTGATGTTGTTTTTAAAATCTTCGAAATCAGCAAATGATATGCCACAGCGGTCATCAAAGAATGGGATAGAAGTAGCTATCATGTCGGGATCGTTCCATTTAAAACGGTTAGGATCCAGGCAATAGCCCTGGTTCCAGGCTATGACAGGCACATTCATGGCTAAGGCTTCGCAACAGGCAAAACCCTGGCTTTCATGTTCGCATAAAAACACCATGGCGCGGCATTGTTTTAGTAAACTAAAGTAATCTGTTTCCTTATACCGGCCGTAAATAATTTCTTTGTAAGATAAATCCAATAGGTCAAGATGTTTGAGTATTGGATCTCTTAGTTCGGCATATATTTGTTCATGATTCCACCTGATTTTATTATAGATCAAAATATCAAACTTTTTAATCGATGTTTGATCAGGAGCCCACTTTTGGGTATCAATACCTGCCGGCCAGGTCTCACATCTACCGGCGCCGTAATAAGGTATATAAACATTATTTGCCCATTGAGAATGCTGTAAATATTTAGCTACCGGGTATTCTTCAAACAAATCAGGCCACTCAGACGGGTGGGTCATTAAGCCAATGCCGGCAACAATTGGATTAAGTTGTTTATAGCCCTGTAATGCGTATTTGCCGGCACCTAATATAATAACAGGCTCTCCGGGTAATATTTTATTGAAGGTTGGATTTTTGACATAATCGATCTTTAATTCGTCAAATCCTTTACATAAGTTTATAAATACTTTTTCTAAACCGCTTATCTTTTTTAAGCCCAACAACTTTCGTAATAAATTGATCATATACCTGTCGCCGGGTATCCATTTATAGCCAGATGGTGGTATGCGGAAGTATAAGTTTATTTTGTTCAATTACTAAGCCGTTGTAATATTTTATTTAAAGATTGTGGAATGCTATGATCTTGCAGTGCGCGTTTTTGACCATTAGTTTTCATTTCATTTCTTTGCTTATGGTCAAACGTTAATTTGTTTACTTTTTCAATAAAATCTTCAGGACCTTTATATGTTTCTATTTCTTTTTTCAGATCATATAGGTTTTCTATTCCCTCTGTATATTCTGTTAAATAACAAGCGCCTAACATGGGCGCTTCTATGTCACGGAGCCGGGAATAAGTATCAGGCAATGCGATTGGGAAGTGAAACGACGGATAACGGTTTACACCAACAGTAATCATACTGGTTGCAATTAAGTGGTTATATTGGTCGAAACCCGGCGAACCATATATTTTTGATTTTAAGGCAGAGCTAACTGATGCGGAGGTATTGCGATTGTTTAGCTTGCGTAAATAGGCAGCAATACCATTTTTTTTGATAAAGTTGAATTGATAACGCAGCTTTTTGTTGAATGTGTAATTTGCAGATGTTGATAATTGCTTTAAAATATTTTCATCCCACCCTTTGCCGTAAATAGCCAGGGGCAGTTGAGGGGCGTGCTGTATAAGTTCTTCAAAAAATAATTGTCTTTGTATGTCCTTTGATCCTATAAAAGTGATCTGTTTGTTACTTTCTTCAGACAAAGTTCGCAATCGCGGATCCACCCATATGGGCATTGGTGCGTTGATATATTTATAGCCGGCTTTTTGATATAGTTTAATGGCTTTATATTCAGGTACCCAATTTAAATCAAAAGCTTCAAATTCAACCGGTGCTTTTTTAAAATCGCGTACATTATCACAAAAGAAATTTACACAAGGTATTCCAAGCTTTTGTATTTCGTGTATGGCTGTTATGTCAATTTGGTCGGGATATAAATAACTTAAAAACAGATCTGCCGGGTGCTTTTTTAACCAAGCTACTGTTTTGGTCCATGCATCTGTTTTCCATTGGTTGTGGTCATCTTTACTTTTTGGTACCAACCCCAATGCCCAATCAATATCCAGACATTCTGACCATTGGTGACGAGCTTCTTCAATGCCGTTTTTTATATAATATTGCCAAAAATCATATGCCGGTATAGGATGCTGTTGTGCGGATTGAAGAAAGGATAAGAAGATTTTCAACTTGTACTTAACGATTTGTAATGGATCAATCTTTAATAAATTCTAATTTAGCGGCACCTGCAACATAACCTTCAACGTTTATATTTTTTAACATGTAATAGTTTTTTTTATATTTCAATACACGGGCAAATGCCTGCTCCAATGATATTTGATATTCGGTGCCAATCGATGGTTTGTAAAAATTCTTTATTGATTTAAAAAAGCTTTGTATACCATGAATCCCATTTGCATAGGATAGCATTTCTTCAATCGCCAATATTAAAGTTGACTCTAATACTTGTTTGTTTTTTACAAAGAAAGCCCTTGTAGTAAAAGCAGATACCCTTTTATTAAAATCAACACCAACACCTATAAAATCATATTTTAACAACAATTCTGGCGTGACCAGTTTGAAATTTTCATTAGGATAATATCTGCCACTTATTTTAAAAAGCGGAGTATCGACCGGTAAATGATGAAGTTTGTTTAACAATAGTAAAGCTTCATTAAGCCCTTTATTCATAAACTGAAATTGCCTGATATGATATTTTTCAACAAATGAAAAATCGCCTAATAATTTATTTAGCTGCGAATAATCAAGTGAATCAGAGTTGTCGAATAGTATTATCCTTTGAAAATTAAACTCTTGTAATTTTAATAAGCCGTTTTTTGTTTGTTCTAACCTATCATTAAAGTTAAAGTAGCTTTTATCTTGTGTTGGTTGTAAAGTTGATGTAATTACTGCTATCATCTGTAAAGTTTCAAAAGCTTAATCATTCTCCACCCGAAAATACTTGCTAATTTATTGCTAATTGGCCCACCCATAGCCGGTTGATAATTTAATTTGATTTTTGGAAGCTCAGATATGGCCTCATTATAAATCTGCGGATACTTTAGATAGCTATCTGCAGCAATATTTATTAATGACTTATAAATTGCGACATGAGCCCCAAAGGAGTTGGTACCAGCTAAAAGGGCCCTTTTTTTTAATACTGCAGCCTTAAGCTTACTGGTAATATCGGCTATTGATTTTTGAGCCGATAAGCTTTGCCGGTTGTTATGTTTACGATAATAATTATAACCGCCTGATTTAACTATTCCTTTTGATTGGAGTACTACACGGCAAAAGAATTCTCCGTCATCATCTACTGTAATCTCCTCATTCCATAGCCCGGCAGTCTCAATAATGTTTTTTGGTGTTAACCATGCGTTAGGCTGTATCATTGAACCATTCTCGGAAAATCCTCCCCATAAATTTATTAAAAAATGTACCGGGTCATCATTACTTAACAAAAATACTTCTTCATAGGGCGATGGCAATGAACTTTCATAATCCTCGCCATCATTAAAATGAATGGTGCTGCACACTACTAATTTGCCGGGATTTTTTTCTAAAAATTCAAACTGGTTAGCTATTTTATCAACTGATAGCAAATCATCCGCATCCAAAAACTGTATATAGTCGCCTTTTGCTTCTCGTAAACCTGTATTTCTGGCAGCGCTGGCTCCGTTGTTTTGTTGTACAAAAACTTTTATCCAGCTATTTTCATATTGCCTCGCTATAGCTAATGAATTATCGACAGAACCATCATCTACAATAATAATTTCCTTATTTGTCCACGTTTGAGCGATGGCGGATAGAATAGTTTCTTCCAGATATTTTTCTGCATTATAAACAGGAATAATAATGGAAACTAATGGATTATTCATTAGTTCGTAATGATGGTTTAAATAGTTGTATCATCTTTTCCCTGAGCCAAACAGCCATGTATGAATTTATATAGGTTAACAGTTTAAAAGCTTGGCTACCAGCAGGAGGGTGGCTATAACCTAATTTACGGCAAAGCGCTAATGTTTTTTCAACATAGCCCCATTCATCCATTGCAGCAAAAATCCCGATAATGCCCCACAATCGCAAGGCTATTTCATACGCGTATTGCAACCGTGTTTTATGGGCTGTTTTTTCAAGTACATGAAATTGTGCAAGTAAGCATTTACGCGTATTTACAGAAGACATGGATGAATGAATACGATAATTGATGATACTAATCTTTTCCTCTACTGCAAACGCAAGACCCGCGAGTGCCATTTTGATGTGGAATGCAGAATCTTCATTATATAAAACCAAAGGGTCGGTATCATAGCCTCCCGCATCAATAAAACTTTGTTTTTTATATAAGCCACAAAAGGGATTAATTTGATTTAATATGGCATAAGCCACCGGGTCGTTTTCAAGAGCTTCCTTGTCAAAGCTTCTCACACTGATTAATTTATCAGTATGATATTCACGATATTCATAGTTGAATAATACAATGTCCGGGCATTGTGTATTGTTCATCCACTTGTACGCAAGGGTTGTAAAATCCGGCAGTAAATCGTCATCAGCATCATGAAAATGAATCCAGTTACATTTAGTATAAGCAGCTAATTGATTTTTGCCGTAGGAGCATCCCCGGTTTATATCGCCGTTTAAAACTGTGGCCCCATACTTTTGTGCCACTGCTTCTGTATCATCAGTACTACAATCGTTATATACCAAAATCTCATCAAACGGAATAATTTGGTTACGCGCTGATTGCAGTAGTTGCGGCAGATAAGTCCCGGCATTATAGGCAGGTATACATAAAGCCAGCGTATTCATTTTTTGCCAAACAATTTTTGCTGCACTCGTTTAGTGTAGTAGGGAGTTAATTTTTTTAGAGGTTGCTTATCTAAAATATTACTAATATTATGTCGTAGTTCTGATGGTTTATATAATATATCAAAGTAAGTATTAGAAGAATTTGGTTTAAAATTGATTAATGCCAATTCATAAAGCTGTAAGTTAACTGGTATGATTCTGTCTTCCGAAAGGGTACTTTTAACCCTTTCCATTGCAGCCTTGGCCATTTCCATATATGCTTTATCATTTAATAAACACATAGCATTTATGCATTCTGCCAAAGCAACAATATCATTAGCCGGGTATTTAAATCCATTAATGCCATGTTCAATTAATTCAACTGCACCTGCGCCTTCTGAACAAATAACAGGTGTACCCGCAGCCATAAACTCAATGCAACTAAAATTAAACATGTCCCACGTTGAAGGTATTATACCAAACCTGGCCTTTTGTTGAAAAGCCGGGATTTGTGTGTTAGATAACGGTTGTTGTGGCACGATATACTTATCCCATACATCGGCAAAATTGCTTTTAAGATAGCTGCCAGTTGTTTGCTGATTGTTATAAAGTTTATCATTTCCTATCCATTTTATAAACGGTTTATGGGTAGTCAATAACCTGTAAGCCTGACATAATTCAATAGGACCTTTCCATTTTTGTATGCGGGCGGTAATCAAACCATTATTATCCCGGTTCGATAAAGGTAACGGCTGGCTTAATTTGTTATAGACCGGACTGATATGAACAACGCTCTTTGATTTGAGCACATTATTCCAGAAAAGTTGGTTGGCATTGCTATGGCTAATTAGCTGATCGCAACAAGGCAATAATAATAATTCTGTTTGTTGTATAAATAAATCAGCCAGGTCAGCTGAAAGAGTGTTTTCATGCAGACTAATCTGCCCCATACTGCCATGTAAACGGGTAATAACAGGTTTGGTATGATGAATGAGCCAGGGTATAAAGCCAAGCGCAAAATCTGTACATTCTATAATATCATAATCCATGCCTTCGCTTGCCTGTTGCCACATACCCCATGCACTGGCTATATTTCTTTTAAACTCGGGCAATAAATCATATTGAGTAAATTTATTAAGATAATACTCATGAATTTCAGGTTTTAGGTATTCTACAGTTATACCTTCATGCTCAAAAATATCATTTGCCTGTGTATACCCGCTGCCCACAATTACCTTTATTTCATCACAATGAGGTTGTAAAGCCTTTATATAATGCAGATAGTATGTAGAAATGCCCCCACCGGAATGTGGATAATACTCAGGAAGTATAAATAGGATTTTCAAGTATGATTTTTAATTAGAAATCGGAGATTGTTTCTTTATCCATACACTGCCAAAGTTTCTGCCGTTTTTATCATTTGCTAAATATAAATGCTTTTCCTTGTCTTGATAACCATATTTAAGATTAGAGGC
>JAQBOY010000093.1 GCA_028287805.1 Mucilaginibacter sp. | reverse complement strand
TTGCATAACCTGTGCTATACGTTGGTGTAGTATTACCAACAGGTATAAACCCGGTAGCTAATTGAGTGGAGTTATCATAACCTAATGTATAATTAATAGATAAGTTCTTTAAAGGCGTAATGTTTACTTGAATATCTCCAATAAAACGGCTGGTTTGCTGATGAAAGCTAAACCTGTTAATAGCCTCAAGCGGGTTAGTTCTTAACAAACCTGTAGGAGCAAGTGCTGGATAAATACCAGTTACCGGATCAGGATTAGGATTAATAAAGTTATTAGCAAAAATAAACCCTGTTAATGCTCCATAAGCTTCGTTTATACCACCATTAGGAATTTCACTACTACCGCTTAAACTATAGTTAAAGCCTGCGCTAACTTTCAACCAATCATTAAATCGTTGGTCAACCCGTACACGGCCGGTAGCTCTTTGAAAATCTGTCCCTTTAACAATACCCTGGTTACCTAAATAACCACTGCTTATATAATATTGTGTATTATCTGTACCGCCGCTTATAGAAACATTATTTTCTGTTCCTGATGCTGTTCTGAAAATCATACTCTGCAAATCATAGCGCTGTACCGGCACCGTTGTCAAATCAGTTGGGTTTGTATTAGTAAAACGGAATGGTTCTGTATTATACGCCAATTTTTTACGAATAGAATTACTACGGAATTGTGTTGAAACCGTAACAACAGGCTTACCAGATTTACCCTTTTTAGTAAATATCTGTACCACACCATTACTTGCTCTTGATCCGTAAATAGCAGCGCCTGCGGCGCCTTTTATAATTTCAATATGATCAATGTCAGCAGGGTTAATATCTACTAATCTGTTTTGAGAATAACCACCCAAATCAACCAACTGGTCTGAACTATTGTTGATAATAACACCATCAACAATATAAAGCGGATCGCTTGAACCTACTATGGTAGAGTTTCCGCGTAAATGCACGCTTATGCCACCGGCAGGATTACCGGAGTTTTGAGAAATTTGAGCTCCGGCAATTTTTCCGGCCATAGCCTGGTCAATTGATGTAGCCGCACCACCTTGTAAATCTTTTGCAGATACCGTTGATATAGCATTACCCAATTGTTTTTTAGTGGTTTCAACAGTGTTACCCGTAACTACAACCTCATTAAGGCTTAGCACATCTTCTGAAAGTTCTGTACTTACCGTAATAATACTTTGGCCTGCCACGTTTACCGTTTTAGTATAAGTTCTGTAACCTGTAAAACTAACAGCAACTGCAACGGTAGGCCCGTTAACTGTAGCGGTAAATGAATAATTACCATTTACGTCTGTGGCAGTACCAAACTGGGTACCTGCTATTCTTATAGCCGCACCTGCTATAGGCTGCTTATCACGGGCATCTGTTATCACACCCTTAATAGTAACCCGAGCACTTTGTGCAAAAGTCAGCCCTCCATAACACATTACCACCAGTAATGCCATTAGGTACCGACCATGTTTAAACGTTTGTAAAACTTTTTTCATACTTCCTGAATTTAAATTAACTACTTTATATAGGGTTATTAATAGCTTATTTTGGGAAACTTATCTTCCCCATTGATACAGAAGGCAACCCGGGATGATCACCATAATTGGTTTCACCACCAGCAACGGCTTCATTAGCCAATAATGCAAACAGCACAGCTTCTTTAGCATCCGGATTTACACCCAATACAGCTGTTGATTTAAGCTTGCGGCCAAAGTGCCTTTCTATATGTTGTACAAGCAGTGGATTATACATACCTCCACCGCTTAAATAAATTTCAAATGGTGCATTTTCAGGTACACCTCTTTCTATTGCTTCAATTATTCCTTTAGCAGAAAAAGCGGCCAGAGTGGCCATGACATCAGGATCGGAAATATTATTTTGGCCAGAACTTTCAATTGCATTTTGTAAATAGCTTAAACTGAAAAGTTCGGGCCCTGTAGTTTTTGGGAAATCGGCTTTAAAAAATGGGTAGTCAAACAAAGAATTAAGTAACGGCTCATTCACCTTACCCAAAAGAGCCATCTCTGCGTTTTTATCATAGTATTTGCCCGGCGATTTAAGCTGTATAAACTGATCCATCAAGGTATTACCCGGACCAACATCTGTAGAAAAAAAACCGGTTGAATGGCCCGATGGCAGAAAAGTAAAGTTAGCAATACCACCTATATTTAACATGATCCGGTTTTCTAACGGACTTGAAAATAGCAGATAATCGCCGTACACAGCCAATGGTGCACCTTCGCCACCGGCAGCAATATGTTTTTGACGAAAATCACTAAAAGTAATTACTCCTGTTTTTACAGCCAGGTGATCTCCATCTCCTATTTGCAAAGTTGCATTAGGATAATGGGCTATTTGATGCTGATGTTTGGGTGCATGAAATATGGTTTGGCCATGACTGGCAATCAAATCAATTTGGGCAGTAGATATACCCCATTTAGCAAGGCATTCTAAAATCAACTCGCCGTAGTAATCACCTATTATTTCATTTAATAGGGTAATTTGCTCAAGGTTTGCCAGCTTTTTTGCAAAAATTGCTTTTAGCGATTCTTTAAAATCATGTGCATAATCCACTGTAGTAAAATGGCTGACTTTTATGCTGGTTTCCAAACCAGACCCACTAAACTCGCAAACAGCCACATCCAATCCATCAAAAGAAGTACCGGACATTAAACCGATAATTGTTTTTACCGGTTTGTTAGCAATCTTATAAAGTGTTTCTATGTTTGAATTCATACAATTCAAGCAAAAAATAAAGGTGAAATCACAATTGGTTATAGAACACAAAAAAAACGCAACCCAATTATTTGTTTTATTGTGTTATCAGTATGTAATATTAATGTTATTTTTTTGAAAAATGAACATTATCTTGCACTTTTTAAAAAAAAGCCGCAAATAACCGCATTTTAATATCAGCTCTTGGCTAAAAACGTATACAACAGGGCATTATTGGCATTATAAAGGTAAGGAATATAGCACTAAAGAGGACTTAAGTGGTAAAATTTATAAACAAACGCCGTATTATTATAATATTAAATGAGCTTTACTTTTTGGGCATATTTTTCCAGGCTTTCGTCGTTAGGATCCATGTCTGTGATAAGATAATTAATAGCATCCAGTGGGCATACTTTCATCTTTTG
Organism: Mucilaginibacter sp.; assembly: GCA_028287805.1. Taxonomy (GTDB): domain Bacteria; phylum Bacteroidota; class Bacteroidia; order Sphingobacteriales; family Sphingobacteriaceae; genus Mucilaginibacter. The sequence continues at coordinate 8,156 of JAQBOY010000093.1, read as the reverse complement.
TGAGGAATCTAATTTTTCCCCAATACTTAATATAACCGTTTCGGCGGCCGATTTTATCATAGCCTTTTTTACCTGCACCACCTCCCAGTCTGAATCTGTTATTCCATTTTTAAGTGAAACACTGTTTGTGCCTAAAAAACAAATATCCGGTTGAATTTCTGCTAACTGATTGATAACCTCCGCCCCTATTAATATCTGCGAATTAGACGATAGTTTACCTGCAATAAGATGAACATCTAAATTAGGGTTTTCTGCAAGTTCCAGGGCTACCAGCGGACTTACCGTAAAAAATGTGCAATGCAATGATTCTGGTATTATTCTCGCTAATTCAATCATAGTTGTTCCACCACCAACTAATATAATCATGCCGTCCTCAATCAACTCGAGAGCCTTGCGTGCTATTTCTTTTTTAGCATCCTTTTTATAAACCTCTTTTTCTAAAAAAGTGTAATGAAAAGATTTAGAAATGGCTCCTCCGTGTACTTTTATAATTTGCCCGCTATCGGTAAGCTCATTTAAATCCCTTCTAACGGTATCTTCAGAAACATGAAGCTGTACACTTAAATCAGCAGATAGCACTTTGTTGTGAATATTTATTTGGCTTATTATATAATTTAAGCGTTCTTCTTTTAACATATTTATAATACAGTAAATATTCCAATTACAAATAAACTTATAAAAGTCTTTTAAACAATACTATAAAATTCATTATTAAATTCAATTTTTAAATCTGCATGTATTAACCCGTCACCAGTTCGAGGACGTGCATCAATTGCCTGCCCCCTCCGCCTATTTTGATAACAAATGAAGTAAAAGCATACAAATTGTATAATTTAGGCTTTTTGTATTTAAGTCAAGTCCCAATAATTAACTTTATTAGATCATCATGAAAAAAACCTTATTCCTCCTGCTCTTAATTTTTAGTTTACATACAGTTCAGGCCCAGCAAAGCAATCAGCTTATAACTGTAACAGATATGGCGCGCATTAAGCAATTAAGCAATGCCACCTTATCACATACTGGCAGGCAGGTGGTTTTTACAGTAACCTCGGTTGAACCGGATGAAACAGCTAAAGGCGAATATATTTACAGAAACCAGATTTGGCTTGTACCAGCAGATGGCAGTGCAGCAGCAAGGCCTTTAACTTCGGCAACGGTGAATAGTTCTCAGCCCGTATGGTCAGCAAATGATGAGCAAATTGCATTTGTACGGGTTATAAAAAGCAAACCTCAAATATTTTTATTGTCTCTTAATGGTGGCGAACCTATTCAGCTAACAAATGATCTGCATGGCGCGGGTTCACCGCAATGGTCGCCAGATGGTAGCCATATATTATACGCGGTAAGTGTATCCTATCCCGAAATGCTGAAGGACTCGGTTTTAAACCCAGGGTTTAACGTGCCTTTTTGGGCATTGGAGAAACCAGGCTTTAAAACCAATTCACCACAATTAAAAGTTAAATCAAACCCCAATGGCAACCTCGACGCCATACGGTCATTTTTAAAGCAGGATGAGGCCGATGGCAAAGTAAAGGTATTTAATAAGCTTAATTTTGAAGGTGAGGCCACTACAGAGCCTAACTTTAGCTTTAACCATTATTTTATTATCGATGCTAAACCGGGTGCTAAAGCAAAACCTTTAACTTTTGGTTTTCATAGCTACGCAGGTGCAGTTTTCACACCTGATAGTAAACAACTCATTCTCACTGCCGACGCAGACTCATCACTTAACCCTGATCGTTCACTAACATCAGCCATTTATACTATACCGGCAACAGGCGGCGCTTTAAAGCCCTTGATTGCAGAAGACGGAATGGCATTGAGTAACAGGCAGGTTTCTCCAAATGGGAAATACCTGGCTTACTTTTCAGCAAAACAAATGCAGATTAATGTTCCGCAGCTAATTATTTATAATCTGCAGGAGCCGGGCAAAAAAATGATCATCCCCGTTGACCGTAGCGTTACCGGCACGGTGTGGTCGGCTGACAGTAAGTTTCTTTACTATACTGCACAATCCAATGGCGGTGTCCCCATTTATAAGATAGATTTGGCTACGCTTAAATCTGAACAGTTGAGCACCTATGATGAAGGGTTAAGCAGCCTTGATGCAGGTAAAAAACAATTGATATATGTTAAAACTGCAGTTGCCAACCCATATGAACTATATGTGAGCGATTTGAACAATAAAAACGCTAAATGCCTTACTACATTTAACTCGGAATGGCTGAAAGATAAAAAGCTAAGCTTCCCGGAAAAAAAATATTATACCAACAGTAAGGGAATGAAGGTAGAATATTGGGTAATGAAACCAACCAATTTCGATCCGGGCAGGAAATACCCGGTTATGCTGCAAATACATGGTGGCCCAACCGCTATGTGGGGGCCGGGCGAAAATAGCATGTGGCACGAGTTCCAATATTTTTGTGCGCAGGGCTATGGGGTGGTTTATTCAAACCCACGGGGCTCGGGCGGTTATGGTATAGATTTCCTGAAAGGCAATTACCAGGACTGGGGTACCGGGCCAAGCGAAGACGTACTGGCCGCACTTGACGGCGCTTTAGCCGAAGGCTGGGGCGATAGCAATAAAACTGTAGCAACCGGGGGATCATACGCCGGGTATTTAACCGGATGGCTGGTTAGTCACACTAAACGCTTTGCCGCTGTTTCATCCCAGCGCGGGGTTTACGATTTGACCACTTTTTTTGGCGAAGCTAACGCATGGAGATTAACACCCATGTATTTTGGCGGTTATCCGTGGGAAGAAAATATTAAACCTATACTGGTACGCGAATCGCCGTTTACTTATGTAAACCAAATAACCACCCCTTACCTGATGCTACATGGTGAAACCGATTTGCGCACCGGTATTGTACAGGGCGAAATGATGTATAAGGCGCTTAAAGTTTTAAACCGGCCGGTTGAATATGTACAACATCCGGGCGCCACTCATGAACTTGTTCGGTCAGGAAATGTACGGCAGCGAATAGACCAGATGCTGCGGATATATGAGTTTTTTGAAAGATATATAACACATGAATAAATGCCGCTTTTGATAATCAGACGATATATAACCGAAAAGTGCTATTCACAACCGTGGATAGCACTTTTTAATTATAGGAATAATTATTCCCTTAAACATATTCTTTTAATTTACATTCCAGTTCATAAGCAGTTTTTAGCAAACTTTTATCTTTAATAAATCTATCAACATCAATGACCTCGCTTATAAACTTTTCTTTGAATACCTTTTTAAAATCAACGTATTGCAAAGAAAAATTCCATTTATCTTTTAATATAGAAAACGCTTCTTTATCGTTACTAATTAGTAAATTATAGTTTAATGCAATAAATTTATCCCTTGAAATACTTTGTATGTGTTTTAATAATTCACTACTGTAAGTAACCCAGATATTTAAATAAAAAGAAGAGAGATCTTTATATAACTTTCTTTCTCTTTGTGCCCCTCTAAACCATCTCCAATAGAGCCTTGAGAACCATCCGCGGGCTAAATATTTATTCTCCAGCTGTTTAAAATCCCGCACTATTAATGAGTTTACCACTGCATTATAATCCCGCAACACTACCAGGTAATAAGCCTCAGGTATAAGTTTACGATAATGTGTTAAAAACAAGCAGGTACGGGGTTCCTTCCAGCCCCACTGTTCAGGTATCTTGCTTTTAAAGTTTGTAATGCTTTTTAACTTCTCTTCCTGATAATAGGAAAGGCTGCTAACTGGTTGGTTAACGTATCCGGATTTAGACAGGTGATTGTCTGCTAATACATCTTCATGATACCTGTAAAAGTCTACATCTTCAAAGTGGCCCTCTTCATTTCCTATGCCTGAACCTAAAAGATTATCACCTATATTTAAACTGCATTTCCCGAGCCATTGACTAACAACTGATGTTCCCGACCGATGCATCCCCACAATAACTAATATATTTGCCAACTTCTCAGTCATAACGTGCTAATATTAAACTGCGGTGACTAACTACAAAATCATACAATTTTTCTGCGCCTTCTTTAATACTCGAAATGCCGGAATTAATATACAGATCGGGATTGGATGGGATATCAAAGTTGTCATTAACTCCTGTTAAATTGAAAACCTTATCGGGATGATCATCAGCAAGCAGCGCCCTGACATATAATCCTTTCGTATCTCTTTTTATCAAATTTTCAATTGAACAATCAATAAAAACGGTTTTAACATTGCTGTAGCATTTTGCTACTTCATTTCTTATCTCTTCGTAAGGGTTTATCGCGCTAATCAGCACAATAATTCCATTAGCTGATAATTTATCTGCAACAAATGCTAATCTCCGTATATTCTCATTCCTGTCTTCCCTTGAAAAGCCCAGATCCCTGCATAATACCCTTCTATATTCATCACCATCAATCACCTCAGCAAGGTAACCGTCTTCTATTAATTTGTTTTTAACGATGCGGCTTATAGTGGATTTACCAGCTCCTGATAACCCACACAATTGAACTATCATAGGCTTTTAACAAAAATTAAGCAATAAGCAATAGGTGTTGTGTTTTTTAGTAACGGTATAATACAGTTCAAATTATTTCACCATACCTATGTATCGACTTAGTTACACCGGCAATACATCCCGAAACCATTTTAGGTCGCTGGTCAGATATGTTTCCTTTAAATACGGCTGCCCCTAAAAATATCAGCACCACTGTTACGGTATTTTCAGGGTTGATTATTTCGATCAATTTCATCCGAAACCCTTGGTTCTGCTATTACATGAGTTTCTTTAATATGAACCAATTTCTCCTTCAGCCAGTGAGTAAGGTTGTGATGCATAGGTACCAGCAAAGAAGCAAGCGCTACAAGTATTAACAATTCAAGAATTGGCATGTGATTACTAATACGCTGTACAAATGGATGTATGAATAACGTAATAAATTCAAAAACTAATAATAACGAAAGAACGCTCATAAACTCCACAACCTTACGATGTGTACGGCTTTTATTGAGCAGCAGCAGCACGACGAAGAAAACCGGAATAAATAACGCTATTCCAATTAATTGAAGGTTGATAATTCTTTCGTTAGCCTCCCGCCGCTTTTCTTCCATAATTTCCTGCTGCCGAAAGGACTCTTTAAAGCTCAGTATTTGTACTTGTTTAACCTTATCTGCATTAAACATGCTGTCTTTTGCGGCTGTAGCTGTTTTTAAGAATAATAATTCCAGATGTTCGTTTTTGAATTTGTAAAATCCCATAAGCATATTGCTTGCATTATATATACCCTCTGGATAGTCTGCAATTTTTGCAGCATTTAAAGCCTTGTAAGCATAAAAAATGCCCGAATCCGTTCTCCCTGATTTTTCATAGAGGTGTCCGATGCTGTTATAGGTATCAGCAAGTTCTCTTTGGTCTTTATTTCTTTCCGCGTAAAACAGGCTAAGCCTATAATAATCAAGAGCTAAAGCTGTATGTCCCAAGCTATAATTAATATCACCTAAAATAGAAACTGTATTAGAAAGGGAGCCCGGATCGTTTAATGTTCGTTGTATTTCATAGGCCTGCAATTCAAATTTCATGGCAGAATCTATTTTATTGAGCTTTACATAACTATTGCCAATGTTAGATAGGATAATACCAAGAAGCATCTTATTATGCAGTGATTCAGCTATAGTTTTTGCTTTAATTTCATACAATAAACCTTTAGCATAGTCCTTTTGATCAAAATAGATAATACCGATATCATTTAAGCTTTTTAATTGCCCGGCGCGATCCTGAATTTCTTCCCTTATTTTTAACGAACTGAGCAAGTATAAAAGAGCACGGTCATATTTGCCATTTTTCCATAACAGCACACCCAACCGGTTCAGGCAATCCCCTTCCCCCTTTTTATAATCCAGCTTTCGCGCAAGTTCAAGCCCCTGTTGGGCATAAATTAAAGCACTATCGGGTCTTCTTGGCTGTATTTTTATACTTTGCAGTCTTAACAGTTCAATACGAACAGTGTCATTAATAGGTTTTGAAATTTTAGATTTTGAAAGGACAGTATTGCTGGGCTGAGAATAAGCTGCCACCGAAACATAAAGTAACAAGCAAGTATAAACCATCCTTTTAATCAAGCGACAGTGCATAGCTGTTCAGTGTAATGAAATTATTGCCCTTCGGGAAAGGGCATAATCATATATATTTAACCTCAATTTCTGCTTTCCCCAGAGGCTTCACCAGAAGATTGCTCCTGGGATAGTTCTTCAGTTCCTGAATCTGCTGCTAATCCCCCATCATCGTTTATAGCATCGGGATTTCCGTTAACAGAACTCAGATTTGTTTCTGCGGTTAAACCAATCGGGGTGCTTTTGTCAATCATTGCCATGATAGTGTTAATTTAAATAATGTCTACTCTTATTAGGTTTTCGACTTTACCTATATTTAATACATGTTATATTTTATATAAATATAATCATGATATTTTACTATAATACAATTTTTTAATTAAAAGTTAATATTTGATAAACTATATGAATTTTTCCACCGGCAATGTTTTTTAATCGCAGGTATGTAATTTATTTAATAACTGCCGGGGTGAGCCGGCAGTTATTAATTTTATTTGTCCCAGAATATGCGGGTCGCCAAATTATCAGGACCGCCATTATGACTTACTGCAGCACTATAATTAACGCTATTTACTGATTGCTCACGTAATGGGTAAGGTAACCTATGCACATAACCACCGGCTACTGACGGATCTGCAAATGGATAAGGATTAACAGCCAATACAGGGAAGCCGCTTCTGCGGTAGTTGGCCCAGGCCTCATTACCGTTAAGGAATGAGGCTATCCAATATTGAGTATTGATTTGTTGCAAAGCTTTAGTTGGATCAAACGGATTTAAGGCAAAGTAAGCAGCCTGAGCAACTGCTGGTATAATTGCAGTTACATCAACCTGTGCCATCTGATCCATATGCGCTTTAACACCTGCGGCGTATAATGTTGCAACCGTACCGGTAGCAAAGCCTCTTTGTACCGCCTCTGCAAGTAATAATGAAGTTTGAGCGTAAGTTACAAAAAATTCAGGCTCATCTATTTTACCTAAAGTACGGCGGTTAACCTGCGAGTAATTAAAACCTGCACCAGATTTACCAAGATAACCAGGCGCTGTGCTGATAGATGATTCATTGTAGCCAAAAGGCATAAGAGCAGCTATTAAAAATCCCCAGAAAGTAACTTAGCGTTGGTTTATAATTCGGGTCCGGCTGAGCGTCATGAATTTGGCCAAAATTCAAATTTCATCTTCCCCATCGCAAACTTAATTAATAGGCAAAGCGGAATAATGTATTATTAAAGCAATTTTTTGTAATATATTAACAGGGATATTATGTTGTATCAATAAAAATAAATTTAAATTTGAGTTGAAAAATTTACCTTGTAAAACAATTAACCAATAATAATTATGAGGGCCACACTAAAAAAGGCAAACCCAAATCCTGAACATTCTTTTAATATCCACAAGGATATAGGGCATGACATGCTCAGTGCGTGGCATTACCATCCCGAAATTGAATTGCTTCACATTAAACGGAGTTATGGAAGATGTTTGATTGGCGACCACGTAGGCCCTTTTAAAAGTGGCGATACTTTTTTACTGGGATCTAATCTTCAGCATACCTTTCACCATGAAAAAAAATACATGGAAAGAACAGATGAAAAGATTGGTGAATCTGTTGTTGTATTATTTAAAAACGATTTTTTGGGCGATACATTTTTAAATCTGCCAGAAATAAATAACATAGTTAAACTACTTAATACAAGCAAATTAGGCTTAAGAATTAAAGGCGAAACCAGGAAAAAAGTAGCTAAAATAGCAGAAGAAATGCTAACTGACTCGCCTACCAGGAAATTGATAAACCTACTATCTGCGTTAGAATTAATAGCATCAACAAAAGAATACGATCTGATATCTTCAAGTGGCTTTAATCACGAGGTAAATAACATTGATAAAGATCGTATCAATACTATTTTTGAATACACCTTTACTAACTTTCATGAAAAAATTGTGCTTGAAGATGTAGCTGCCTTAATAAACATGGGCAAACATTCTTTTTGCCGCTACTTTAAATCAAAGACCAAAAAAACATATATCCAGTTTTTAATGGAGGTCCGGATTGGACATGCCTGCAG
>JAQBOY010000131.1 GCA_028287805.1 Mucilaginibacter sp. | reverse complement strand
CCTCACCCCAGCCCCTCTCCAAAGGAGAGGGGCTAAATTGACTTGCAATATGGCAAGTGTTGTTTAAGTGCTGTCAAAAAAACTACCCCATTTTCCCGGTCAGTTCAGGTCGTTTTTCCTGTTCTTTTCCTGCTTTAGCAACACTATTCAAGAAGGTAAGTTTTACGGTATTGTCGCTAAAGTTACAGGTGATCGTATCGCTATTCACGGTTTCAACAGGGCGAATATCTAAAAAAAGCGTGTTCGCATCTTTCCAGGTAGCATTGCCGGCAACCGCTGTTGGCACATCAGGCAGGCTCGCCACCGGAAAAGGCAGTTGCGAATTTACCAATATTCCATTCTTTGCTTTTTCCCAGGTATTCATGCCAAAATGGAGTTTGCGGTCGCCGCCATCATGATGGACAATGAATTCGCAACTATTTGGACTAAAGTTAAAAGTTACAGCTTTGACTCCTAAGGTATTGTCATCCAACATAAACTTTTTAGCAGAAACCATATTTGCAATAGCCGATGTAGCAGATGCTGCGGGAAACTTCACTTGCAAGCCTTTTAATTGCGCTTTTAGTTGTTGATTCCCGGCGCTATTGGCTGATAACGCATTATTTTGCAAGCCGGGTAAAAGAATATCCCATATAAAATTAAGGGTCTTTTGTGTATTGAAGCTTTCTTCGGTAATAGCAATAACCGTTTTTTGATCGGGCATTATAATACCAAACTGTCCGTAAAGGCCATCTGAACGGAACCCGTTATGCTGTGTACGCCAAAACTGGTAACCATAGCCTTGTTGCCAGTCGTCTACTTCCTGCGGGGTTTTGCCACCGAAAGGGTTTGACGTAAATGTCCATTGTTTTTTAGTGGAAACTTCTACCCAGGCTTCAGGTATAATTTGCTTACCATGCCATTTTCCTTTATTTAAATACAGTTGGCTAAACTTGGCAATATCTTCTGTACGTATCCTTAAACCATAGCCGCCTGTATTAATACCCTGCGGGCTTACCTCCCAATCGGCCCCTTCTATTTTCAGCGGCTCAAAAAGCCTTGGTTTAAGAAACTCCAGGACTGTTTTTCCGGTAGTTTTTTGTACAATGGCTGAAAGCATGTAAGTGGCCGTGGTATTATAAACATAAAACGTTCCCGGCTCATGCACAATAGGGGCGGCAAGGAATGATTGTACCCACGGAACGTCATTAGTTCTTAATCCATTGTCGGCCGCGTGCCCTGTTGTCATAGTTAACAGGTGCTTTACTTTCATAGCGGCTAAATTAGGGCTTATTTCTGCAGGCAAATACTGTGGGAAGAAAGAGATAACCGGACTTTCAATTGTAAAATGGCCCTCATTAATAGCCAGCCCTACCGCGGCTGAAGTGAAACTTTTACTGAGCGAAAACAGGGAATGTTTATATTGAGGGCCATACGGCGCCCACCATCCCTCACCAATAACGAAACCATTACGCAATACCATCACACTATGAAAATCTATTTCACTGGCATTCATGGCATCAAATAATCTGTTGAGCACTTCCGATGAAACGCCCTGCGCTTCGGGCGTGCTGCGCGGAAGCGGATCGGTAATGGGCAGGGTTCGTGTCCATGCATACATGGAAGGGGTTATAAGCAATCCCGCGGTACTTAAACCGATTTGTTTAAGGAAAATTCTCCTGGTACTCATAATTGATATTTTACAGATGGCAAATAAGCTCCGTACTGACCCTGGTTCCTTATCGCTTTATCTTAGGTTAATAATTGGATTACTAAATGTAGAAATATTAACAATAAATTAAAAGCAGAGTGGCTTACTATACTTACTATATTTTTTTATTTATCAGATACACTAAAATTCATCACAAAAAAGGCCCTTAGTTACCTAAGAGCCCTTTCATTTATAGTGAAATTATTAATTATTATTAAAGTGTAGCCATATCTATCACAAACCGATAACGCACATCGCCTTTTAACATACGATCGTAGGCGGTATGCACATCTTTCATATCAATCATTTCAATTTCTGAAACAATGCTATGTTCCGCACAAAAGTCTAACATCTCCTGTGTTTCGGGCAAGCCACCTATCATAGAACCGGCAAGGCTTTTTCTACCCGGGATCAAGCTAAAAGCAGCTATTTGTGATGGTGTTGGAGGCGCACCTACGCAAATATGAACGCCATCCGTTTTTAACAGTGACAGGTACATGTTATAATCATGTTCGGCCGAAACAGTATCAATAATAAAATCAAAGTAACCGGTTACTGCTTTAACCTGCTCAGGATCTGAAGTAACCACAAATTTATGGGCACCTAATTTTTTAGCATCAGCTTCTTTTTTTGGCGAGGTGCTTAACACGGTAACTTCAGCGCCAAATGCAACGCCAAATTTTACTGCCATGTGGCCTAACCCACCTAAACCAAGTACAGCCAGTTTATGGCCTTTGCCTACTTTCCAGTGCTTTAAAGGAGAATAAGTGGTAATACCGGCACAAAGTAATGGAGCAACGGCGGCCAGATCCAGCTTTTCAGAAATTTGCAATACAAAATCTTCGTTAACTACTATTGAGTTAGAGTAACCGCCATAAGTAGGTGTTTTATGATCCTGCTCCAGGCCATTATAGGTTTGTGAATGGCCATTGGTACAATATTGCTCTAAACCATCCTTACAATTATCACATACCCGGCATGAATCTACCAAACATCCGGTTCCGGCTAAATCACCAACTTTAAATTTTTTAACCTGATCGCCTACTTTTATCACGCGGCCAACTATTTCATGCCCGGGCACCATTGGAAAAATAGAGCCGCCCCATTCGTCCCTGATCTGGTGAAGATCAGAATGGCAAACGCCACAAAATAAAATATCAAATTGCACATCGTGCGGTCCAACCTCCCTGCGTTCAAAATCCCAGGGAGCTAAATCAGTTTGGGCATCCTGTGCCGCGTATCCTTTAACAGG
>JAQBOY010000438.1 GCA_028287805.1 Mucilaginibacter sp. | reverse complement strand
GAGCAAATTCCAGGCAATGTTTACCTGTTGGCCAATAACACCTACCATGATACCGTGTACATGATGTCTAATCCTTCGGGTATAGTTAAAAAGTTGCTGGTGCAAAATGACACGGTGAAACAGTGCCAACAAATAAAGTTTAACAGTTTTATAAACACACTCTCTATAACACCAGACAACCAATGGATAAACACTAACGATTGTAGTTACTCGTTAAAAAAAGGTGAAAAAATAAAAGGATATAACTTATCTGATATAGTAACTGATCTTGAAGGTAATAAATGGTTTAGCAGTTTGTACTATGGGCTATTGATACAACAAAAAAAAGATATAGCTAATAAAACAATAGTACCGGCTTTAGATAATGACGACCTGGTAGTAAGTATTAAAAGTTATAAAGATAAGTTATTGCTTGGCACTCAAAAGGGCTTCTTGATCCTTTATGATCCGGCTTCAAAAAACACAAGTTTTAAGATCAGGGTATCGCCTACCGCGGGGTCAATAAATAATATCATTGCTATTAATCAGGATGACTATATTGTAGCGTCTTCTCTCTCTACCTATAAGGTTAATATACCTGCCAAAAAGGTTACCGAGCTGGTTAACATTAAAACAGTAAAGCAGCTATGTTATGATAACAAAGCCATTTATATAGCATCAACAAGCGGCCTGTTTGTGATACCACATGAAAAATCTGACCGGTTAAACCAGCAGATCATGGATGCATTTGGCCATGTTTTTAAATACAGCCCGGTCGATAATTATTTTTATCTGAAGATACGAAGCCGCGCAATTTCCTATTTTCCGGATCAAGTATCATTGTTTGTTGCCTTTAAAAACAGCTTATTCAAAATTGACAAAAACGGTATGAAACCGTTTTTGTTTAACAACGATAAGGTTTACACCGCCTCGTTAGCCTACGTTGATCACCGGCTCTATATCGGTACGATCAGCAACGGCATGTTGGTAGTCGAAAAAAACGGCATCAAACATATCTCTGTTCAAAACGGCCTGTTTTCAAAGTCGATATTCAAGATTAAACCTATCGATAAAAATTTATGGATAGTTGGATCAGGACCATTACAGATATTTAACACGCAAAAAAGGGCGTTAGTTGACAACTACGAGTTTCCTGACCGTAGCGCATCTCAAGTGTTTGATCTTGACGGAGTGGGCCAAATGATTTATTTAGCTACATCATCAGGGCTCGATAATTTCCCTCTTGTAAAAAACTCAGTTGATAAGAGGCTGAAAAACTATCTGTTATATGTTAAGGTAAACAATAAAATAGCAACCGAAAACATCAGCCGCAAATTATCCTACTCAGAAAACAATGTACTATTTAACATTGGCATACCAGCTTATTTAAAAGCCAAAGACATTTACATAAAATATTGCCTGGCAACAAAAACAGACGGTACCTGGCTAACAACCGAACCTGGTGAGCGAACCATTCGCTTCTCGTCATTAATGCCTGGAACCTATACCTTAAAAGCCATTGCCGTTGACCCTCGGTTGGGAATGGCAGACACCATGATAAAATATGATTTTACAATAGCAGAACCCTGGTGGGGCGGAATAGGCTTTAAAATGATTTTAGGTTTTGTGCTCCTGCTCATCATTTTGTACGGTTACGTAACAATGCTGCTTAAAAGATTATCATTAAAAAAAGCATTTGATAACCAACAGCAATTGATTTTGGCCGAAAGACAAAGAATAAGCGCCGAAATTCATGACGATATCGGATCAGGAATATTTGCTATTCACTCGTTGGCTGATACCGCCAGCAAAAAAGAAAATGCGAGCCCGGAGATAGGCCAGATAAAAAACATGGTAACCGATCTGTCTGTAAAAATACGAGAGGTCATCTGGAGCACCAATGTGGGTAATGACAACCTGGAAAACTTGCTTTATTACACTTATTTCCATATTAATAAGCTATTTGAACACGCTGAGATAGATTTCGTATCAGAATTACCTGATGATATTATTGATCTGAAAATTACTGGACAAAGCCGCAGAAACATCTATCTATTAGTTAAAGAATTGGTGCACAATGCCATTAAGCACTCAAAGGCAACCACGATAGAATTAAAAATGTTCACAAACGAGCAAACACTGTATCTCTCCGTTAATGATAATGGCGTAGGGATAAATCCAAATAATGCCCGGCCAAACGGTATGGGGCTTGGAAATATTAGATATAGAGTTGAAAAGTTAAATGGTAACCTTTTGATAGAAAATAACGAAGGCGCCCATATAAGTATTAAGATACCGCTTAGCGAACTGCAGGTCATTGAATTTGATAAAAAGCTAAACAAATGGCAGTTATTTATTACAAGCCTTTTAAAAAATCCATCAAATCCACAGCATGATAAATAAGGTAATTACGTTTGCCCGATTAAATTAACTACAGCATAATACTATATATTTATTACTGCCATTACATTTGCTTAAAAAAGGTTTCAGCTTGTTGAAAAGGAAATAAACACCTCATTCTTACAAGCAGAGGGTCACTGGGTCGAACCCAGTAGCTCTCACAATGATAATCAAGCACTTACATTAATTTGTAAGTGCTTTTTTATTTTCGGTTTACTTCATGGTTTATACAAAAGATATTAAATAAATAGTAGAAGCTTCATCAACGCATTGCTATCCTTTAATTTATGGAAGGCCTTTTAAAAAAACCATCGATCAATGTATTTTTATTGAGAATTTATCCACTTATGGGGATAAATAATAATGTTCCGAACACCTATGGTGTTATCCCCGTACCACTTCCACTATATATGTTCTATGTAAGGTGTAAGCAACTCGTTTTCGGTATGAAGTAAATAATATTGGGCCGATGAATAAATAATAATCTCCGGGAATAGCACAAAGTCCGGCTTTAACCGGGTTATCATGTAAGCATTATTAATCAAATCGTTATTGAAAAATGACTATTAATAGCTATTGTAAAACGATAAGTGCCTGGGTATCTTCCGAGTATCAAACAATGGGAAAGAAAAGATGTTTAATACATCAGTCACCCAAAATGTCTTATTAAAAAACCTGTTAAACTTTTTACACACTCCAAATGGCTACAAGTAATTTAAATAAAATATCGCGCTATTTATATTTGCGATCAAGAAATATATCGGCCTACCAAAGTATTAATGGTTGGCTTACTCCACTCGAAGCCATTGGTTTGTATAAAACGGCTCGCCAACTGCCAAAAAAGTCTGTTGTTGTTGAAATAGGTAGCTGGCAGGGAAAAAGTACTTTTTGCCTGGCAAAAGGTATTCGGTCTGGTAAATTATATGCCATTGATCCATTTAATGCAGATGCCGGATTTGATACACAAAGCGAAAAAG